>CAYTXY010000034.1:9680-12815 GCA_964441355.1 uncultured bacterium | reverse complement strand
TTAATCGAGAAAGGCCAAGGTTTTGAAGCTGCCATTAACGCCGCATCCGAGGCTTTCAAAAGCACGGATTCCAGGGTCCGGGATAAGGCTATCGTTCTCTTCAACATATTAATCAATAAAGGTAAAATATCAATCGAGAAAGGCGAAGGTTTTGCACTCGCCATTAGCGCCGCATCTGTGGGTTTAAAAAGCACGAATCCTTCGATCTGCGATTGGTCCGTCCACCTCTTCGGGCAATTATTCGAGAAGGGCGAAGGTTTTGAAGCTGCCATTAACGCCGCATCCGAGGCTTTCAAAGGCATGGATCTTTCTACCCATTACAGGGCCATGCGTCTCTTTGAAAAATTGTTCGAGAAGGGTGAAGGTTTTGAAGCTGCCATTAACGCCGCATCCGAGGCTTTCAAAGGCATGGATCTTTCTACCCATTACAGGGCCATGCGTCTCTTTGAAAAATTGTTCGAGAAGGGTGAAGGTTTTGAAGCTGCCATCAACGCCGCATACGAGGGTTTCAAAAGCATGGATCCTTCGACTCTCTATATGGCCATCGATCTCTTTGAAAAATTATTCGAGAAGGGCAAAGGTTTTGAAGCTGCCATCAACGCCGCATACGAGGGTTTCAAAAGCACAGATACTTGGACTCGTATTAAGGCCATCGACCTCTTTGAAAAATTAGTCGAGAGAGGCAAAGGAATTGACGCCGCCATCAGTGTCGTATCCGAGGCTCTCCAAAGCACGGATCCAACGATTCGCGATGGAGTTGTCAAGCTCGTCGAAAAATTATACCGCGTCCAGTCATCTTGAGTGAATTTTGTTGCGCTCCAGCGCATTGTTCGTTCTTACTAACATACTGAAGTGTGCGGCGATCTCCGCAATGCTACTGGAACGCAAAATCTGCTGTCAAAATTCACTGAACCTGACCGGGCGCAGTATGTCCGACAAAGACATCAAAATCCCGGCGCTCTGAATTGCTTGACAGCGGGCCACGAAAAATAGCCGCTTAGAGGCGCTCCTTGATCAAGGGTCTTTGCGATCCATCAATCTAAGTATTAACGATCATGGCTCGTCATAAAGAGGCGCTTGCAAAGGTTTGAGGGAATCCTTATAAGGGGATTTTTGGAGGCCAGGCTCCCGAAAATAGGGGAGGGAAAGATAGAAGAAAGAGGAGCGGCTCCTACGCTAATAAATCTAAATAGAGGTGTTCATGATAGTGGCCGAAAAGCGCCCCCAACCAAGCAAACAACTCAATATCCCCGAGGATAGAAAAGTGACACGTAAAACTTTCGTGATCGATACCAACGTCTTAGTCCATGATCCAGAAGCCATCAAGAAGTTCAAAGAAAATGATGTGGTGATCCCTCTTTCCGTATTGGAAGAGCTCGATAGCCTGAAGCGCAATGTGGACGAAGTAGGAAAGAACGCACGGGAAGTGATGCGCTACATTGATTCCTTGAAAGAGGAAAAGCAGGGAGATTTTCATACTGGGATTTTGCTTCCGGAAGGCCCTAAGGTCCGGATCCATCTCGATGCGAAGTCGGAGAGGACCAGCGGGTTTCCGCTTCCTCTCGATCGAAGCAGCAATAAATTTCTCCAGATTGCCTATGTTTTAAGAGAACGGGGGGAATCGGTCGTTATCGTCTCCAAGGATTTCGTCACCCGCGTCAAGGCGGAGGCGATGGATCTGGAAGCGGAGGATTATGAGAGCCTCAAAACCTCTTATGAAGAGATGTACAGGGGCATCAGGAAGATCAAAACTTCTAAAGCCGAGATCGACCTCTTTTATAAAGACGGCTCCGTTCCTGCGATGGAAAACGGATTTAGGCCCAATGAGTACACGCTCTTGACCTCTCCAGAAAATTCATCCGCCGTTTGCAAGTACAGCGAGAAACTGAAAAAGCTCGAACCGCTGCTGCAAATTTCCCGCGATATTTGGGGCATCCAGCCGCTGAATATCGAACAGCGGTGCGCGATCGATCTATTGCTTCGCGACGATATCCAGCTCGTCACTTTGATCGGACCGGCTGGGACGGGAAAAACGCTTTTGGCTTTGGCATGCGGCATGCGCAAGGTTTTCGACGACCATATCTATTCCCGCATCCTGATCTCCCGGCCGATCGTGCCGCTCGGCAAAGATATCGGCTACCTGCCGGGGACGAAGGAAGAAAAGCTTTATCATTGGATGCAGCCGATCTATGACAACCTCGAATTCCTTTGCGGCGCGACAAGCGGCGAGGGCAATGGGGCGGCCACTCTCGAGTTCATCATGGAGAGCAAGAAGATCGAGATGGAAGCGGTGACCTACATCCGCGGCCGATCGCTCCCTAAGATGTACATGATCATCGACGAGGCGCAAAACTTGACGCCCCACGAGGTGAAGACGATCATCTCCCGCGCAGGGAAAGGGACTAAGGTCGTCCTTACGGGCGATCCGACCCAGATCGATAATCCCTACCTCGACAAAGATTCGAATGGGTTGACCTACACGGTCGGCAAGTTCAAAAACCAAAGGATTTTCGGGCACATGTTCCTCGAGAGGACAGAGCGGTCCGAGCTCGCGTCGATCGCAGCCGAACTCCTCTGAATAAAAAAGCGGCCGGGGACCTTCCCCGGCTCTAGCTTATGGAGTCAAATCGCCGTCGAATTTCGAGAGGCTTTTTCCGCAAGCGGCGGCAAAGCGTCGCAGTTCTTTAAGATTTGGGCGGGTCATAGCGCCGACCGCGCCTTCGAGGTAAGAAAAAATCCGTTCGTTGTCTTTTTTGAGAAGCTCCAATCGAGATGCGGCGTAGCCATAGGGCTCATCGGCCAGCATGTCGAGCTGATGGGCGATGGTCCTTTGCATTCCTAGAATTCGGGAAAGATGGGTGTCCAAATAGCCGAGGTCGCCGGGATGCTCCTCCAAATGGGCCACGAAACTCTGGACATTTTGCAAATCCTGCACGATCAGATCCATGGGATCGTAACCGGGGCCCGGCCTCAGGGCGGGCTGGATGGAGTCGGGCTCTTTTTTGATCGCTTTATGCGGCTCTCTTTTCATTTGATTCCTTTGGAAACTGTAGTTCTTTGGCGATCCTGAGTTAGGATCGCATTCCGTTCGCGTTGCTCACTGCATTTCATTTGATTCCTTTGAAAACTGTAGTT
>CAYTXY010000034.1:0-9580 GCA_964441355.1 uncultured bacterium | reverse complement strand
CTTTGGCGATCCTGATTAGGATCGCATTCCGTTCGCGTTGCTCACTGCATTTCATTTGATTCCTTTGGAAACTGTAGTTCTTTGGCGATCCTGATTAGGATCGCATTCCGTTCGCGTTGCTCACTGCATTTCATGGGTTTCGTCCCTCACGCAAATATGAATTATCAGAAACACCGTTTTTCATGCTATATGAAACACTTGATGGCTAAGACGTTGCTCGCTGAAGCCAATTCCCATCAAGATTTAATATTGATTCTGTAGATCGCCTCGACTTGGTCGATGCTGGAATAGCAGCAATTGAGGTCTTTGAGCTTGCCTGATTCCATGTCGTAGACCCAGCCGTGGACATAGAGCGGCTGTTTGCGATACCACGCTTCTTGGACGATCGTCGTATGGCAAACGTTGAGGACTTGTTGGAGTACGTTCGATTCGACCAGCCGTTTGAAGCGCATTTGTTGGTTCTCGATCGAGTCAAGCTCCTCTTTAGAGCGGGCATAGACATCCCGAATGTGCCTGAGCCAATTATCCACAAGGCCGAGCCGGTGGTCTTCCATAGCGGCGAGAACGCCGCCGCACCCGTAATGGCCGCAGACGATGATGTGCTTGATTTTCAGGATGCTCACGGCAAATTCGAGGACGGAGAGGCAGTTGAAGTCGGTATGGGGGAAAATGTTCGCGACATTCCGGTGGACGAAGAGCTCTCCCGGCTCAAGGCCTACGATTTCATTCGCCGGCACCCGGCTGTCGGAACATCCGATCCATAAATAGGTTGGGTCTTGGTCACGGGCCAGTTTCGTGAAATATTTCGGATCTTGGGCCGTCCGGTTTTCGACCCACTGCTCGTTATTCCGGAAAAGCGTCTTCAGTTCTTTCATATTACTAACCCGTCTTCCAAATAGGTGACAAATGGCTTACTGCGGCTTTGCCATATCGATCCTTCTCCCTCGCCTTGGCTTTAAGCAATGGTCGTCGCTCGTTCGGAACGCTTCGCTTCGATCTGGCTTTCACACCCCTTCCGACGATACGTCGGTGGGGACCCTGTGTGCCTCGCTGAGCCATTTGTTGCCACCTTTTTGAATTCCGGATTAGTAGCTCTACTTGTAGTTTTTTTCCCAATCTGGTTTCAAGAAGAAAAAGAGACAGCCATGAGATCCATTTGGAAAGGGGCGATCAGTTTTGGGCTGATCCATATCCCTGTCCGCCTATACAGCGCAAGCCGCAGCAGGGAACTGAAGTTCAAACTCCTCCACGGCAAAGACCTGTCTCCGATCCGCTATGCAAGGATCTGCAAGGCGGATGGGAAGGAAGTCCCTTGGGAAGAGATCGTCAAAGGGTACGAATATGAGAAAGGGGATTTCGTCGTCTTGACCGAAGAGGATTTCCAAAAAGCCAACCTCAAGAAAACAAGGTCCATCGAGATCCTCGATTTTACCGACGAAAAAGAGATCGACCCGATCTACTATGAAAAACCCTATTATCTCGAACCGGAAAAAGGGGCCGGCAGGGCCTATGTCTTATTTCGGGAGGCGCTGGTCAAGTCGAAAAAAATAGCCATCGGCCGTTTTGTGTTCCAGCACCATGAACATCTCGGCGTGATCAAACCCCATGGCTCGATCCTGCTTCTCTATCAACTCCGCTATGAGAGCGAGATCATCGATCCAAAGGGGATCGAGATCCCTAAGAAAGAACCGATCCCGGCCAAAGAGCTCGATATCGCTTTGCAGCTCATCGATGAATTAACCCGCCCCTTCGACCCGAAAGTCTATTCCGATACCTATGCCGATGAGGTCAAAGCGATCATCAAGAAAAAGGCTAAGGGAGAGAAAATCTCCATCAAAGCCGAAAAAGAGACGCGCGAGGCGGGAGACATCATGTCACTTTTGAAAGAGAGCTTGCAAAAACATAAGAAGAAAGGCCGGCGGCGCGCGGCATGAGAGAAACGACCCCGATGCTGGCCGTTTTAGCCGATGCCCCATTCAATAAAAAGGGATGGCTTTTCGAATGGAAGTGGGATGGGTATCGGGCTCTAGGTTTTAAGGGGAACGGAGCCCATCTCTTTTCCCGCAACATGAAATCGTTCGACACCCGCTTTCCAGAGATCCTCAAAGAACTTAAGAGCCTGCCTGGCAGTTTCCTCCTCGATGGAGAGATCGTCATCTTCAATCAGAAAAAAGCCCCTGATTTCCAACTGATGCAGCAGTATCAAAAGTCGAGAAAGGGGACCCCGTACTACTACCTTTTCGACATTTTATCTTTTGAGGGAAAAGACCTGACCCAATTTCCTCTCAAAGAGAGGAAAAAGATCTTGGAAAAACTCCTCAAGGGCAAAGGGCATCCTCATCTGAAACTCAGCCAGCATGTCGAGGGCAAAGGGGTCGCTTTATTCAAACAAGCGAAAAAGCGGGGTTTCGAGGGGATCATCGCGAAAAGGGCAATGAGCCCCTACCGGTTTGCCCGCAGCTCCGATTGGCTGAAAGTAAAAACGAAGATGAGGCAGGAATTCGTGATCGGCGGTTTTACTGAGCCAAGAAGAGGGCGGAAATTCTTTGGATCGCTCCTTGTCGGCGTTTATGATCGCGGCAAACTTCGCTATGCGGGCCATGTCGGGGGAGGGTTCGATGCAAAGCTTCTTGCCGATGTTCATATCCAGTTGAAGAAATGGAAACAGGCGAGGTGCCCTTTCGAAAAAACGCCGAAAACGAATACGAAAGCGACTTGGGTCAAGCCGAAGCTTGTCTGCGAGGTGGCCTTTGCCGAATGGACCCAAGAGGGGATCTTGCGCCAGCCCATCTTCAAGGGGCTCCGGATCGATAAACCTCCCAAAGACATCGTAAGAGAATATGCCGAAGTTCACAAACCTCGATAAGATTTTTTGGAAAAAAAAGAACCTGACGAAAGGGGATTTGATCTCCTACTATGCCAGGGTCGCCCCGTTTATCTTGCCCTATCTCAAAAACCGGCCGCTCGCCCTCAAGAGATTTCCCGATGGAGTCGATGCAAAACCCTTTTTTCAAAAAGAGAGCGGACCCAACCTTCCACCGTTTGTCAAAACCCTCCAGATTCAACATTCGCATAAAACTATCCATTATTTCCTGATCCAAAATCCGAACACGCTCCTCTATGTCGCAAATCTCGCCGCGATCGAACTCCATCCTCTCAATGCCCGCTACCAGCATTTAGATCGGCCCGATTATTTAGTGCTGGATCTCGATCCGCCGGAAGGGGATTTCCCCGCCGCCGCCGCTGCCGCGCGGGGCATCCACGAACTTCTCGAGGCCTGCCGCATCCCCTCCTTTTGCAAGACCTCTGGAGGAAAAGGGCTTCACGTTTACATTCCCCTGAATGGGAAATACGATTATGGGCAAGTGAAGGATTTTGCCTACTTGCTCGCAAGGTGTGCCAACCAGCGCATGCCTGACCTGACGACCCTTGAGAGGATGCCCAACCGGCGGCGGGGCAAAGTTTACATCGATACGATGCAAAATCAACAATTGGCCTCCGTCATCTCCCCCTATTCGGCAAGGGGGAGCCTTGAGGCGACCGTCTCCACGCCGCTCCTTTGGTCGGAGGTCAATGACCGCTTGGATCCCACGGCATTTACCATCGAAACCCTGCCAGGGAGGCTCTCGCGGAAAGGGGACCTTTTCGATGGGGTGCTCGGAAAGGGGATCGATTTAGAAAAAGTGTTAGGAAATTTGCAGAACTTATACGGAAGGAGAAATGCAATGCCTTTAAAGAAGGGAACGTCTCGAAAAGTCATATCCGACAACATTAAAACCGAACTGCGCGCACATCCTGAAATGTCGCAGAAGCAGGCTGTCGCGATCGCGCTGTCGGTCGCTCGGAAATCGGGCGCTAACATCCCAAAGCCGAGGAAGAAATCACGTAAAAAGGCTGCTTAAGAGGGCTGAAAACCTTTTGACAGATGAGGGGGTAGGCCTTTACAATACCCCTCATTTGTTCTCGTAGCTCAGTGGATAGAGTGGAAGCCTCCGGAGCTTCAGGCCGCAGGTTCGAATCCTGCCGAGAACGTTGAGAGGGAAAACTTGAAAAAAACAGTATGTAAGCAAAAAGAAAAAAAGATCGTCGGACTGAAGCTTCGCACCAACAACAAAACGGAAGCGAACCATCTCGAAGGGAAAATATTTCCGTGTATAAAGAAGTATTTTCACGAAAACATCGCGGCGCTGATACCGAACCGATTAAATCCAGGGACAACGTACTGCATCTATACCGAGTATGAGAGCGACCATCATGGCGATTACACCTACTATATTGGGGAAGAGGTCAGCTCTTTCTCTGATGTGCCAAGCCATCTGGTAACGCTAACCATCCCCTCCCAAAAATATGTGAAGTTTACCAATGGGCCAGGCGCGATGCCCGAAGTCGTCCGGAAGCCTTGGCTAGAAATTTGGCAGATGACCCCAAAAGACTTCGGAGGAGAGCGCCGGTATCTGGCCGACTTCGAAGTTTATGACGAAAGGGCGAGCGATCATCAAAAAATCATTCTAGATATCTATATTGGGATCCAAGAGGCCCCTTAGGGCTCGCCAATAACTCCGCTCATGCGACAAAAAATATTTCAATCCTTTCCAATATAGGGATTTATATTTGTATATTTATATAGTCTTCTAAAATGGAAAGAGGCATGGCTCCGTTTTCCAAAACGGCTTCATGGAACTTCCTGATATCGAAGGCAAGGCCCAAACGATGTTTCATCTTCTCCCGGAGTTCCAATAGCTTGGCCATGCCGATCTTGTAGCTGCAAGCTTGGCCAGGGATCACGATGTAGCGGTCGATCTCGACAGCGACCTCGCCCTCGTTTTGACCTGTCGCCCCCATCATGTAGGCGATCGCCTGCTCCCGGCTCCAGCGCTTGTAATGGATCCCTGTGTCGACAACCAGGCGAACCGCGCGCATTAGCTCGAATTGGAGCCGTCCGAGATCATGCTCCGGAGAGGTCGTAAATCCGAATTCGGAGGCGAGCTTTTCGCAATAGAGCGCCCATCCCTCCACATACGCTGTAAAAGTGACGACTTTTCGAAAGGTCGGCAAATTGGGGATTTCCTGGGCTAAGGCAATTTGCAAATGATGCCCAGGGAGCCCTTCATGATAGGCAAGGGTCGGCATGGTAAATTTTGTCTGGTTGCCCACATCATGGGTATTGGCATAGAAAACCCCAGGGCGCACTCCTTTCAAATCCCCCGGTTCATAATAGGCGACAGGCGCAGTTTTGGCTTTGAACTCGGGAACCGACTCGATCTTTAACTCCGCTTTTGGCAACCGGGAAAAAAGCTCGGGAAGTTTGTCTTTACTTTGATCGAAAATCGTTTGGAAGTCTTTGATGATTTGTTTCCGCCCCAAGTCGGTGTCGGGATAGAGAAAGCGGGGATCTTTCGCCACCGCCTGCATGGCGTTTCTAAATCCCAGAGCTTTATATCCGATCCGGTCCAAAATTTGGCGCATCTCTTTTTGGAGCCGCGCTACTTCCGAAAGGCCAAGGGCGTGGACTTCATCGGGCGAATGGGAGGTCGTCGTGTGGTAGCGCAAGGCATGCTCGTAATAGGCCTTCCCATTTGGAAACTTCCAAACGCCCGCATCGTTGTTGGAACGCCCCTTCTGCCCTTCTAAAAATGCGATGAGTTCGCGGTAGGCCGGATAGACGTTCGTACGAATGGCATCGAGCGCCATCTTTTCGATTCTCTCTTTCTGCACCTTTGGTAGATCGATTTTTCCAAGCCTTGTTTGGAAGGAGGTAAAAAGGATATTTTCCAATGGATCCACCCCAATGAACCCCTCAGACTCCTCCAACACTTTTTCGATCAGGAAGCTTGGGAGGACGACGCCGTTTTTCTCCCTCAATTTCAGCTCTTCGATCAGCTCCCTGAATTTCCTGTCCCACTCGTTGAGTCTCGCGATATAGTTCCTGGCGCTTCTCTGATTGACGATGCGGTGGATATTCACCATAAAATCGGGCAGGCTGTTCTGGACGCCGAACAGTTGGTTGACAGGATAGGGATTGAAGGAGTTGGTGATATTTTCGAAAGAGCCATAGCCAAAGGCTGCGCTATCCAAGACGCTTTTCAAATAGTGGTCCAAGATATCGAAGGTAAGCCGCTCTTGATTCGGCAAAGCGGCTCTATCATATCGATGTAAATCAGCAAGAGCTTTTCGGACGAGCCGCTGGTCCTCGATGTTTTTCTTGTAGGAGATATCGGTGAGTTTGCGGCTGTTGAAATCATATAGGGTATTATCGACGATCCCAAGGTTGGAGATGAGTTCAGGGTCTCTCAGGACTAGCCGAGCGGACGCCCTCTCGATGAAGAAATTGAACCGGTCTGCCAATGTTCCGCAGTATTTGTAGAAGAGGCAGGAACAAAAGATGGCGGCGATGGCTAGGCAGCTGTAAAGGATTTTCATTTTTTTTCCTCACTATGTAAACTCATTCCTAAAATACTCGCTGCGGCGATCGGCGCCGTTTCAGCGCGCAAGATATAGGGATTTAATCGTACTCCTTTGGATTTTTTCTCTAGCAGTGTGAATTCTTCCTCGGAAAACCCCTTCTCTGGGCCGCTGATAAAGACGATTTGTTCGGATTTTAGGCTCATTGGGTGGATTAAGGCGCGGGCCGACAGGTCGCCGAAAAGAAAAATGGCCTCTTTGACAAACAGGCTCTCCATGTCAGGAAGAACCTCGATCCAGGGGAGATAGAGGCGGCCCGATTGTTTGAGAGCCGCGATGGTTAAAAGATGGAAGCGCTCGAGCTGCCTCTCGGAAAAATCCCCTTTTTCCGAATATTTTGCAGCGTAGAAAAGAAAGCCGGCAGCCCCGAGCTCAGTCCCTTTTTCCACGACCCATTCGAGTTTGGAGGACCGCATGAGAGGGACGGCGAGAAGGATACGGGGCATGGGCTCATCTTTCTCCTCTACCCCGAGAAGCTCGATCTGGGCTCCCTTGTTGCTGAGCCCGGTAATCCTGCCTAAGGCAAGAGAGCCGAGGCCGTTGACGAGCTCCACATCTTCGTTTAGGTTCAAGCGCATCACATGGGCAAGGTGGTGGTATTCCGGACCCGCGAGGAGGACGGATGTTCCCACTCTAAGCTCGTCCTTCATAAAAAAGCGGTCAGTTGGCATGAGATTCTTCCTTTTTCCATAAAGAGCCAGGCCTGCAAAGGGCCCGTTTGAAAACTTCCGAAAGATCGTTTTGAGGGGGCGCTAGATGCGGCTCAGCGAGTTTTTTGAGATCCTGCAACGTCAGGACTTCAAAGGCGCACCTTTTGAAGTAATGGCGGCGGATCGGTTTATAGTCGGTAAAGTTGAAAACGATTTTAAAGCGGTAATCATCGAGCAGCGTCTCTTCGACCGAGCGGTAAAAAAACGTCTCATCGGCCTGTATGAGCGAAACGCCCTGGCTCCAAAGAGGGGCGGCCAAGAAGAGAAAGTCGAGAGGATAGATTTTCCGAAAAGTCTCTAAGTGGGGAAGAAGAGGTTCGAGATCTTTCTTTTCTGGAGGGAGGATGAGGCAAAGGGCGTCGTAGCGGAACCGTTTATAGACATTTTGAGGCGTCTGCTGTTTCCACCGGTTATGCTGCCAGAGCCACTCTCCTGGGCGGCTTTTGATGCTTTTTTGAAGAAGCTCGAGGGCCTTATTCATCAACCTCGGGATCTCTTCTTCCACAGGAGCGGATGGATCGGGCCAGATCGGATCCGAATAACGGATCCTGTAGCCGCCGGGAACGCGGTAGCTTTCGGCGAACATGATGGGAGAAGAGGTCCGATACGCTAGGAGTGCGGGAGCGGTCGTGGTCCAGGCAAGCCTCCCTAAAAAGAGGCACGAATAGCCGCTGCTCGGCATCCCTTGGTCGCCGACGATGCCGAGGAAGGTCCCTTGCTTCAATGCGCGGAGGCCCTCTTTGACGCATTGGCTTTGGGCGATGATTTTCCCGCCGTATTTTTCCCGGATCGACAGGATCCAGCGGTAAAGGCGCTTGTTGTGAATCGGTTTGGCCACCGCGATCCCCTTCATCCGCCGCGTCGCCTCAAGAAATAGGATCTCCCAATTGGAAAGGTGGGCGCAAAAAAAGACGATCCCTTTTCCTTCCCTGCTTAAGCGCTCGGCAGTCTCGGGGTTCACACATTGGATCTTTGGCGATAAACGCTTTTCCCTGCTCAAACGGGGGTATTCAAGGCAAACGGTGGCAAGATTTTGGAACGATTCGATGCTGACGCGGATGAGCTCTTCTTTTGTGAGGGCAAGATCGCGCGCAAGCGCCAGATTGCTGAGCGTCCGTTTCCGGTATTTGGGCATCGTATGGAACATCAGGCTTCCTAAGATCCGTCCAATGGCTTGTAGCCAGGAGTAAGGCATCCATTGGAAAGGGATGGCGGCGAAGCGGATCAGCCAATAAACCGCATTTTCTTTCAGATTATAGGCAGGCATCGATCAGCTTCGAGAGTTGGTTGGAGAAGTCGAAATGCCGGATCGAGGCCCGGATCCTATTTGCGCTCTCGGCGGTTTTCTTCTGGCACCGGGCTAAGCTCTCGGCGATCGATTCCGGCGAGGCGATGGTGTCTATGACGGCCCCGTTCATGTCGGAGAGGATCTCATGCCCGCCATTCATTTTCGAGGATACGACGAAAAGGCCAAAGCTCAAAGCCTCGAGAGTCACATTGGCAAAAGGGTCGTAAAAAGAGGGGATCGCCAGGGCATCTGCCATTTGATAAAAGGGAACCACCTCTTTTTGAGGGCCGAAAAAACGGACTTTGCCCTTGAGCCCCAGCCGCATCGCTAGAGTTTCGTATTGAGAGAGATTTCTCTCTTTGCCGATGACGGAGAGATGAAAATCCTTACGTTTCCAAATGGAGAGCGCTTTGAGAAGCTCCCCCAGCCCTTTTCGCCTGTACCCATGGCCGATGAATAGAAGTTGGAGGTCCTGTTCATCCAAGCCGAACCTCGCCAGCGCCGCTTTTTTCCCTTCCTGCCAGCAAGAAAAAGGGGAGAGGTGCTCTTCCCATTCGACACCGTTGTGGATAACCTCGATTTTAGCGGGGTCGACCGTGTAATATTCCAAAATGTCCGATCGGACCATGCGGGAATTTACAAAAATTTTCTTTAGCATTCTGTGTTCAAAGGCGTATTTTTCCAACTCGAGGAGTTTTCTATGGAGGGGGTTGATGAGGCAGAGTCCGTATTTCAACCTCCCCTCGGAGGCAAGCCGGCTTTTCAAGTAGGCGGCATGGACCCCGTTTCCGGCGCGGATGTGGGTTTGCATCCGGTTGCGTTCCATCCCGAAGACGATGTCGGCGGGATTCGCTTTCAGCCATCTTGCAACGGACCGATCGAATTGCTCTAGCTTGATAAATCCGGGCCACTTGGAAACGGGAAAAACTGCAACATCGACCCCCCGTTTTTCGCTCCTCGCTGTCGTGAGCAGGGTCACATCGGCCCCTTTTTTCATGAATGCGGCTGCGATGCGGTCTGCATATTTCTCTAAGCCGCCTTGGCTTTTTGCCTGCATCTTCAACAATGCGACCTTCATAAATAGTTTTCCGGGGTGGCTGAAATCGTGTCTCCCTGGAGG
>CAYTXY010000033.1:0-13066 GCA_964441355.1 uncultured bacterium | reverse complement strand
GAGTAAAGCGAGCGGTCTCCACAGCCGTAGTCAGCCCCGCGGGGCCGCAGGGGTGCGAAACCCCGACGGTCTAAAGCCCATTCTTCATTTTACTTTTATTTTTATTTAAAAGAACAAATTGCTGATGCCGAGGGCGATTACGAAATAGATCGTCATCGAAAGGAAATCGTTGAAGGCGGTCACGATAGGACCCGCCGAAATCGCCGGATCGACGCCGATCCGGGAGAAGAAAAGCGGCGAAAAGACGCCAAGCAGAGTGCCCGCCGTACAACCGCCGATAAGGCCGATCCCGACGATCGCCCCGACTGCGACTGGCGAGGCCGCCCCAACGCCCCCGCCGAGGCTATCGAAGAGATAGACGAGAAGGCCGCAGCCGATGCCGAAAATGAGGCCCGTAAAAAGGCCGCTCAAGAGCTCTTTGACAAGCGTCTCCCTCCGGCTGCCCACAGAAAGCCCTCCCATGGCCATGATGCGCACTAAAACCGTACTGCACTGCAACCCGATCGTCCCGGACATCCCGGTGATCAAGGGTACGAAAAAGAGGGCAAACGTCAAAACTCCCCCCTCGTATTTTTGAAAGGACGACATGACGCCGACGTTCAGGAGCCCGGCGAGAAGAGTTACCAAAAGCCAGGGGGCTCTCGTCAAGAAGCGGCGCAGGATCGGATCGTGGGACGTGAACTTGTTATTCGTACCCGCCATCTTGGCGATCGTCTCATCCGCCAAATCTTCCAGCGCCTCGACGATGTCTTCATGAGCGATGACGCCGATGAGATAGTTGTCGATATCGACGACAGGCAGGGAGGCGATCTTGTACCGCTCGACGATATCGATCACCTCTTCGCGGGTCGCTTCGGCGGTGACTTTGTGCAAGACGGGCCTCATCACCTGGCGGAGCGGGGTCGTGGGAGGATTGATCATCACGTTGCGTGCAGGGACGTACCCCTGCAGCTCGCCGGAATGGTTCAGGATGAAAATCCCCTTCGTGAAATCGATCCTGGGGTTGTCCCTGATATAGTCGGCCGCCTCCCCGATCGTCATATCCATCGTGAATGCGAAAAATTCGGAGGTCATGAGGCGGCCGGCGCTCTTGCGGTCATGCTTTTTCAGCTCGCGGATCCGGCTCGCTTTTTTCGAGTCGATCACCGCCATCAGACGGCGGAAGCGCCTCTCTGGCATATCGTCCACGATCCAGACGGCTTCATCGGTCGGCATCCTTTCAAAGATTTTTTTTAGCTCGACGTCATCGAGCTGCCGGAACAGGGTCAGGCGCGTGTCGCCGTCGGTCGCGACCAAGAATTTGATTTTCGCATCGCGGTTGGGAAGGTTTTCAAAAAGGACGGGACGGACATGATGGGGAAGGTGGGATGCGGCGTAGGCAAGGTCGATTGGGGAATGTTCGCAGGCGATCTTGGCGATGTCGTGGAGCCGCACCTTGGACGTCTGCTTATGGAACGCCTTTTCAAGCTTTTCCTTGAGCAGGTCGTCGATCCGTCCTGTTTTCGACTCCAAAGCGTTGGCGCCGTCCTCGATCTCTTCTTCATTGGAATGGATTTCCATGACTTTCCTTGGGTCTTAAAGGGGCGCGCAACGCCTGTCTACATGATTTTCCTCATTTCTCGAACGCATCGTACCTCATTTTTTAGCATTTCCGCAACGATTATCCTCTAGAAATTAAATAGTTGAGTTCGGTAACATAGCCTTCCCGAGAAAATGAGAATAGAAATGCACGACCCCAATCAAATTAGAAATATCGCTATCATCGCCCACATCGACCACGGGAAGACCACCCTCCTCGACAGCCTGCTCAAACAGGCCAATATTTTCCGCGAACACGAGAAAGTCCCTGAGCGGGTCATGGATAGCTTCGACCAAGAAAAAGAGCGGGGAATCACGATTTTCGCAAAACATACGTGCGTTTATTATAAAGACTATAAAATTAACATTATCGACACGCCCGGCCATGCCGATTTTTCCGGCGAAGTGGAAAGGGTACTCGGGATGGTCAACTCCGTTCTCCTCTTAGTCGACGCTCAGGAAGGGCCTATGCCGCAAACGCGGTTCGTCCTCTCGCAAGCGCTCAAAATGGGCCTGAGGCCGATCGTCGTCTTGAACAAGATCGACAGGCCCCATGCAGCCCCCGACCGGGCGCTGAACCTGACCTTCGATCTTTTCATGGAACTTGGCGCCAATGACGAGCAGCTCGACTTCCCTTACATTTATGCCTCAGGCTTCAGCGGCTATGCGATAAAAAATTTGGATGATGAAAAGAAAGACCTGACCCCCCTTTTCGAGCTCATTTTGAGCGCCGCCCCTCCGCCCCCGGGAAATCTCGACCTCCCCTTCCTCATGCAAGCGGCCACCTTGAGCTACGACGATTACGTCGGCCGGCAAGCGTGCGGCCGGATCCTCGAAGGAAAAATCTCAAAGGGGCAAATGGTCACCCGCGTCGACCGCAATGGGAACCATGCGCAGCATAAAATTGTCCGGATCGAGGGGCACCTCGGTTTGAAGAAAGTGGAGATGGAGAGCGCGGGCGCAGGCGATATCGTCTCCCTTTCCGGCATCCCTGAGGTGGATATCGGCGACACGATTTGCGCTCCCGAAAAGATCGTCCAGCTCCCTCCCATTACCCTCGCTGAACCGACTGTGTCGGTAGAGTTCCTCGTCAATGCAAGCCCTTTTGCCGGACGCGACGGAAAGCATGTCACCATGAACAAGCTGCGCGATCGGCTTATGCGCGAAAAGAGGGCGAATATTTCCCTCAAAATCGAAGAAATTCCGGGCCGCGACGATGCGATCCGCGTCTGTGGACGGGGAGAGCTCCATCTGGCCGTTTTGATCGAAACCATGCGGCGCGAAGGGTACGAGCTTGCCCTTTCGAAACCGGTAGTGATCACCAAGGAAGTCGACGGGGTCGTACAGGAACCGATGGAGCGGGTCCACGTAGAAGTGCCTGAAAAATTTTCCGGCACTGTGATCGAGGACCTTTCGCGCAAAAAAGGGGAAATGCGCACCCTTTCCACCTCGGAGCATGGGCTGACAACGATGCAGTTTCTCGTGCCGACAAGAGGCCTTATGGGATACCGCAACGATTTTCTCACCCGCACCTCGGGACTTGGCATCCTCACCTCGATTTTTGAAGTTTTCGCCCCTTGGAAAGGGGATATGCCCGGCCGCAGCCGCGGCGTCATGATCGCGAACGGCTCCGGCAAGGCCAATGGCTACGCCCTCTTTAACCTTCAAGAGCGGGGTTCTCTCTTCGTCAAACCGGGCGACGAGGTCTACGAAGGGATGGTCGTCGGCGAACACGCGCGTGATAACGACCTCGTCGTCAACGCCATCAAAGCAAAACAACTCACCAACGTCCGCGCTGCGGGCAGCGACGAAAATATCATCCTCACTCCTCCCAGGAAATTTACCTTGGAGCAGGCGATCGACTACATCGCGGACGATGAACTCGTTGAAGTGACGCCGAATTTCATCCGTCTGAGAAAACGGTTCCTGACGGAAAACGATCGGAAGCGCGCATCGCGCTAGGCCGTAGAAATCTGGTCAAATACCCATAATTATCACTTGACTATTATTCTTAATTTTTATATAATATTATAAACTAATTATGGAGTTATTATGGCAAATGTGAATATAAATAATTTAGATGACTTACTAAATTCTTTAGCAAACCTCCCATCCACTGTGTATAGGATGGGACAACTCGCATTTGCCGCGATGATTACAAAAAGCATCCTCTCATCTGTTGCTAATAAATTTTTTGAAAGCGAATCATTGCCAGTTAAAATAAATTATGTAGATTGGTGGCCTCATACCAAGCAAAAAGCCCAAGAGTTTGGCGCCAAATTCTGGGCGCATCGGATAGAAGGGGCTACGGCATCCAGTATTTCCGGAGGAGCGCTATGGCTCTCTTGGCTTTATTCCGATATGCATCCTACCGCCAAATCCGTTTGGAACGCGGCGCAAAAAACAACCACAGCCTGTCTCAATCTCTTTGGCTTTAGCACGAATTATTTTGGAAGCGATCTTGTAGCTTTGTATGCATTGCCTTCGGTGATCGGGTTCGGCACATCGCTAGCTCTTGGCTCTTGGGAAGTGATTTCCCAGTACTTCGATAAGGACCTCTCCTTGGAAACAAAACCCATATTTAGTCCAAAGCTCCAAGGAGAACTTGATGAAATTCTAGCCACTACGCAGACCAGCAAAGAAAGAAACGACTTCTTTCAACATTTACTCGTCTACGGTCCTCCTGGAACGGGAAAGACAATGATCTCCAAGTGGATCGCGAAGAACTCCAAGATGAATTACATCTATATCTCCGGCGGAGATTTCTTAAAAGGGATGAATTATAGCTCTATGAACCCCTTGCAAGGAAGATCGAATCAGGGAGGCGCGGGCGCAGCGGTCGACATGTTGCAAAAATTGGTAGAACATGTGAAAACCCTCCCAACGCAGACCGTTATTTTCGTGGACGAAGCAGAGGCATGCTTTGAAAACAGGGAGGAAGCCAAAAAGAATGGCAAAAGCCAAGAACTCGTATCTTTCTTAAATGCATTCCTGAAATTATCAAGCTCAGCTAATTCGAAAATCATGTGGATCTTTGCAACGAACCTTCCGAAAAACCTGGATCCAGCAGTACTGAGTCGTATGGATTACAAAATCCTAATTGGACCTCCTGAGCTGGCAGAGCGGAAAGTGATGATCCGAAGCAACGTCGATCTTCTTGTGACTCCTGCTGAATTGCGACGTTTCTTTACGCCGGCGATTGACGATCACATTTCCAACCAAACAGAAGGATTCACAGGCCGCGACATTTTTAAACTCATCAATCGATTAAAAACAGAAGTGAGAAATAAGAATGCGCTAGAGATCAGCACCATTGATCGAATTCTTAAGAACTACCTGAAACAAGAACATCAACTCGAAATCCAAGACAATGCAGAAAATCCTCTCAAGAAAAATCCCCTTTATGCGCAAAACAACGAGAAAGTTGCCCCTAAGCCTATCCCCAAAGAGAAAAAATCCTGGAGCTTCTTTCCAGTTCTTTTGAACAATTAACAGGGGCAGTAAAAAGGTGAAAATATGCGCCAGCGAGCCACAGCAAAATCGAAGGGAGCAAAGCTCCCGTTCTGAATGAGGAGCACCATTGCCAGAGGCAAGGGCGATGAAGAAGATCGATTTGGCAAAGGCGCAGCAAGCAGATTGTCAACTTTTTGACGCCTCTGTTAATAAATCGGCAGTTGCGATAAGTTTGAGCTCGTTTTATGTTTTGGCGGCGTCTCTCCCTTTTTCTCCTCAGCGTTCTCGCTTTTGCCATTCCTTTCGAGCACAAATACGACAAGCTCTTCCGTTTTTTTTCTCTGAAACTCATTCCGGGAAACCTCGTTTTGCCGAGCTTCTTCGATAAGAAGATCTATTTCTACCCTTCCGACATCATCGCGCTACTCCTCCTCTTCATCGCCCTTTTCGCCTTCCGCATTCCTTTGAGAAGTTTCCTTCTAGCGAGAGGCGCTCTTTTTCTTTGGACCGTTTTTCTTTTCGCTGCCGCTTCGATCGCTCTCTCTCCCTTTGCCAGTTACCCCATCCCCTACATCCGCCTTTTGCAACTGGCCACCCCCTTCATCCTTTATTGTTTCCTTGCCAATACAGAAGTAGACGGCAAAACCACCCTTCTTTTGCTGTATTGCCTTATAGGAGCCGCGCTCATCCAATCGGGCCTGGCGATCGCCCAATACGCAATTCAAGGGCCGCTCGGCCTCAGGCTATTGAGCGAACCGTCCAGTTTTCCTTTATTTGCCGTCGATTCGGGGCGCATTTGGCTTTTCGATTTCCACGCCGTTCAGCAAAGGCTCGAAGTGATCCGCCCTTCTGGCACCTTCCCCCACCCAAACGTCCTCGGCGGCTTCTTAAGCATGTCCATCCTTGCGACCTATTCGCTTTTTTCTACCTCCAAGTGGCGTTTTATGGCAGCGCTTCTGATTCCCATCCAATTCTTCGCGATGTGTTTAACGTTTTCCCGTTCGGCGCTTTTCAGCTTGATGCTCGGCACCCTGGTCTGGTTCGTTCTCCATTTGAAGCAGAATGGTTTGCGCTTCCTCTGGAAGTCTATCCGTCTTCCTGTCCTTACGATGAGCTTCTCCATCCTATTTACCGTTCTTATCCTCGGGAACCAAATTAAGGACCGCGGCGGGATCGTGAATTACAATACGTTGGCAAAAGAGTCGGACGCTCTTCGGATCTCTTATCAAAACTTGGCGCTCCAGGTCATCAAAGACTACCCCCTTTTTGGCGCCGGGTTTCAACAGCTCTCGATCCGCGGCCTTGATTATTTCCCAAAAGGCCAGAATTTCAAACCGTCGAGCGGCACCCATAACATCTATCTCTACTTGGCTGCAGAAACGGGCCTTCTATCGCTTTCCACATTTCTCCTCTTCATTCTCTCCTTGATTTGGAGCGCCATCAAATCTCCACACACACCCCTTACCGCCTCTTTGACCGCTATTTTTATCGCCTTTCTTTTCATCGGATGTTGCGATTTCTACCCCCTTCTCTTTCAGCAAGGGAAGCTCCCATTTTTCCTTGCGGCGGGACTCCTTGCCGCCAACTTGAAAAGAGCTAAGCAAGAGGTTTTGAAAACCGCATGACCCACTCTCGGGAAAACGTCTGGAAAATGTTCGATGCGATCTCAGAAAGCTACGACCGGATCAACTCGATCCTATCCTTTGGGATGGACCGCGGTTGGAGAAGGCGCGCGGCGCTGCATCTGCCTGAGGGAAAGAATTTGGATCTCCTCGATCTAGCCACAGGGACAGGGGACCAGCTCATCGCCTGCATGGAAAGCGGCGCCCGCATCCGCTCCGCGGTCGGCATCGACCTTGCTTCCTCCATGCTAGAACTTGCCCTGGCTAAAATCGGATCTAAACCGTACGGATCGAAGGTAAAATTTCGGCGCGCCGACGCTATGCATCTCCCCTTTAAGGACAGCTCTTTCGATGCGGCGACGTTTTCCTTCGGCATCCGCAATGTTCCCGATCCTAAAGCCGCGCTTAAAGAAATCGCCCGCGTCTTGAAACCCGGGGGAAGGTGTCTCATTTTAGAATTTTCGCTGCCGCCAAAACCCTTGAAAACACTCCACCTCTTCTATTTGCGGCGCATCCTTCCTCACGTGGGGGGTTTTTTTTCTAAAAACAAAGCGGCCTACCGCTATCTGAACGAGACGATCGAAACCTTCCCGTGCGGAGCTGCCTTCTCTTCGTTAATGAAGAGCGCATCGCTAAGCTCAAGGCAAATTCCGATGGCGCTTGGCGCCGTGACCTTATATGTGGGAGAGAAGCGTTGAGAGTCTATTGGTCAGACCGCGAGGGTAAAGGCCCGCCGCCGGATGCGAAATTCCAATGCCGCCCTTTTTTTCCGAGCGAGCGTTCTCCTTTTCAAGAAGCATCGTCCAGAGTGGACCTTCTCCCACCGCCAATCAAAGTGAAAGTATTAAAACGGACCTTTGTTCCTGAAAAGGAGGAGTGGATCCAGGCCGTGAAATTGGCCCTCGCAAAGAAGATGGAAAAAATCGTCCTTGCCCGCTGCCAGATTTTGGAGCTCTCATCATCGCCTGATCCTTTTGCCCTCACCGCCGCTCTTCAAAGAAAAGCGCAAGGAGCCCATGTCTTTTGTTTCAGCGAGAGGGACATCTCCTTCTTTGGCGCGAGCCCCGAGCGTCTTTTTTTCAGGAAGGGGGAGACTCTTTATAGCGAAGCGATGGCGGGAACCCGTCCTCGCGGAAGCTCTCCCGAAGAAGACGCGAGGCTGGGCCGTGAGCTGATGAAGAGCGCAAAGGACCTTCGAGAGCTTTCTCCTGTCCGAACATTTTTGGAAACCGCTCTCCATCCCATTTGCCAAGGACCCCTCACATTTTCCCCCATCTCTCTTCATAAAACCCAAAACGTCCAACATCTTTATGCTCGTTGCAGCGCTCAATTGAAAAACAATCTCACCGACGAAGAAATTCTCTCCCGCATCCACCCGACGCCAGCCCTTTGCGGCACTCCAACTGAAGAGGCGTTTCATTTGATTCGAGCCTTGGAGCCGTTCGAGCGCGGCCTCTATGGCGGCGCCCTCGGTTGGAGTACCCCCCAAACTTCCGAATGGATCGTCGGGATCCGCTCTTGTTTCATGAGGGAAAACCGCGCCTGTCTCTATGCGGGAACCGGCATCGTCGAAGGGTCCGAGCCCGAAGAGGAGTGGGAAGAGCTCAATCAAAAAGGGCGCCTCTATGACGGGATCTTCGAATGACGAAAGAAGCGTTTTGGATCATCGACCAATTGATCTCTCAAGGGATCGACCATTTCTGCATCGCCCCGGGATCGAGAAATACCCCCCTTGTCGTCGCAGCCGCAGAACACCCACGAGCGAAAACGATCGTCCATTATGACGAGCGGGGCCTTGGATTTTATGCGCTCGGATACGGGAAAGGAGCAAGGCGGCCTGCTGCCGTGATCACGACCTCGGGGACTGCCGTCGGCAACCTTCTCCCGAGCGTCATGGAGGCGCACCACAGCTTGACGCCGATGATTCTTCTAACGACCGATAGGCCTGCGGAGCTGCGGGATTGCGGCGCCAACCAAACCACCGACCAAATCAAGATTTTCAGCCATTTTGTCCGCTGGCAAACCGATCTTCCGCCCCACCTTACCGAAAATTATTTCCGCTCCATGGCCGCGCAAGGGGTCTTTCACGCCATGCAAAATCCGTCCGGCCCCGTCCAGCTCAATTGCCAATTCCGCGAACCGCTTTTCACCAGAGATGAGCTTCCTCAAGAATCGGGATTCCCCATCCGCTTTGCCCCTGCCCGCCTCGTCCCGCTACCAACACAGACCGAGGCAAAACGGGGCGTCATCTTGCTCGGCGAGACCGGATCCGATCCGCGTCCTGTCTTGAGCCTGGCGGCAAGATTAGAGTGGCCCCTGTTTGCCGACATCCTATCCAATGCGAGGCTAACACCCTCTTATGAACAGATCCGCCATTTCGATTGGATCATCAAAACAAATCCCCACCTTCAACCCGATTATATCCTCCATTTCGGCAACCGCTTCGCCTCTAAAAAGATCCTAGGGTTGACACCGACTCTCCATGTAAGCCCATCCCCTTTTCTCCAGGACCCGAGCCGAAAGATTCATGGCCGTCTGCAGTGCGATATCGAGCCTTTTTGCGAAACATTTGCAGCGGGAAGCGACCCATCCTGGCTAGGTTCATGGAAAAAGCTTGATGAGGAGATCGATGCCGTTTCTGTTACCCATTTTGAAGCGGACTTTCCCTTCACCGAAGCGCATGCGATGCGGCATCTTGCCGAAATGCTACCAGAATCCTCAGCCGTTTTCCTGGCCAACGGGATGCCGATCCGCGACGCCGATCATTTTCTATTTCCGAAAAAATGCCTGGGGTTTTTTGGCAACCGGGGCCTTTCGGGCATCGACGGCAACATCGCCACTGCCGCAGGGCTATCAGAGGGGCTCCAGGCCCCCGTCCTTGCCTTCTTAGGCGATCAGACCTGTCTCCATGACCTGAATTCCCTTCCCCTTCTGAAAAAAACCGCACACCCTGTCGTGATTCTTGCCTCGAACAATTTCGGCAGCGGGATCTTTTCCCATCTTCCCATCGCGGAGTGGCCTCAGTTCGAAACCTACATGGCGGCCTCTCATTCCTACCGCTTCGAAGAAGCGGCCCGGATGTTCGATATCCCCTATCTGCCTTTCGAGCAGATCTCTTTCGCGCAAAGCGCCATCGTGGAACTCTTCACAAAGAGGGATGAGAACTACAGGTTTCAAAAAGAGTTTTTGTCCGCATGCTTGAGAGAGTTATCGTTTGCCATAAATTAAAATTTTTAGATTTACAGTCGTCTTGCAGTTTTTATAATAAATTTTTTCAATTGCAATTAACATTAAATTACATTATACTAATTTAACAAAGATGGAGTTTTATGTTACGCAATATCGTTCAAACGCTTCATGGTCATAGACTAGGCATTCACGGGTTATCATTCAGACCCGTCGTGAAAAGTTCCATCTTAGTAAGCGCCCTATCGGCGATCTTATTCGCAGGTCGCCATTACTTTGAAACTCAGTTTGTTAAGCCTGCCCATCTTTCCCCCGTTCCTCTTTATCGTGGCCTTTGTCAGGATTCTGGCCAAGGTCGCGTTTATTGTATTCGTCCGGGTATCTGTGACCACCTGAGTGATTCTGAGTGGGAGTCTTTGCCAATAGATCCCACCTTCAGAGATTTTAAGGATGCTATAGATGGTCTGGTAGATTGTAAGGCCGTAACGGAAAAGCTGGAGCCACAATTAACAAAGGATTTTCGAAGGGTGGTTGCTAAAATGGGCCATCCTTATCCAGATGCATTTTCTGTAAAAATTACAAACAAAGTATTCGGCCCGGAAATTGATGACAATAATACTCTGTCTATTCCGTCATCAGATGCCTATTCCTGGTGGGATATTGAGTCTTCACCATTTCGTAAAGAAATTCGAGGATCTTTTGCTCATGAAGCAGCACATCGGATATTAAAACATCACGAAAAAAGAAAGGACGTGTCTTGGAGTGATTCGGACTGGTACGCAACTGCAAGGATCCAGGAGAAAGAAGCCGATCTTCAGACATTGAGAGTGCCTGAATATGCTCGAGGGCACAGAGACCGTTTACTTTCCTACGAAATCTCTGCTACATCTCATCGCAATCGACTCATTAAACTCTCGCATTGCGACCAACGTCCGCTAACTTTAGTTTGCGATTCTTTTTTAAAAACAAATGATCCGAAATCAAATTTGGCTAGTCGAACGCACCCTCCTTTACATGAGCGAATCGCCTATTTGACAGATGCCATTTGTGCTAAATACTCCTCGTTGAACCAGGACATTTGTCAGGACACTACTGCAACCGACCTGAAGGCTTAAAGCATTCCGCGTATGATTTACGACCGCTCCTTCAACCCTTCACAATCCCTTTATTGAAGAATAGGTTCATCACACTCGGCCAGAACATCCTACTCTCTACCTCGTGCGCTTGCGGCAATTTGGATGTTTCTTTCACATGGAATGATCTCGCCATTTCTTACAATGGGTCGAATATGCTCATGATGCTCTTGCTCCTCAACCCATAAATCGTAATTTGTCTGTAGATTGATCCAAGGGTATGGGTGCCTGGAACTTCCAAAAATCCAAAAAATGTGTCACACATAAACCTTGCCGTTCAGCAACAAGGGTTTCCTCAGAAACAAAGCAATCAATCTCTCGATAAAAGTCTTTTTGTGGACAAGGTAGCAAAAAGAATTTCTAGCGGCGTGCTTGAAGAAGACGGTGCCCGCAGAATTGGGATAAATTCCAAGAGCCAGGCCTTGCCGGCGTCGAAGCAGCTTGATTTCACCTTTGACAACCCATTTTCAAAAGATTTATACCGTAATGAAGTCATAGGATGTGGAATTAGGATGCATTCGCGAATATGTAGATGGCTGCTCTATGCAATGATGACATTTTCTATAGACGGGATTGCGCAAGAGAAAGCGGTGCAACAAACTATTGTGGATCGACTTCAACGATGGCCGCTGGAATTCAATGCGAAAAATATCCCGGCTGTATGCGATCTTTTTGCACCCGATCTCATTGCCGTTTATCCTGACGCTCCCGATAGAAACTACAAGGGGATGTGCAACTCGCTTACAACCGCCATAAAATCGGAAGATAGGAACTATCAATACGAGCTTTCGAAAATCGAGCAAATCATTGTAGCGTGCGATTTAGCAGTAGTCCGATTAATATGGACGCTCACTGTGACCGATGTGAATCAAACAGCGACCGAACAGATCAAAGAAAGAGGAATGGACGTCTTCAAAAAGCAAAAGGATGGTCAGTGGAGGATCAGTATTTCCTACGCTTATCCGATGCAGGAGAACTAGTCTCATCCAAATGTTTATCTAGTTTCTGGGCCTCTCAACTCCTCGCAAATTTCTTTGATCGACTTGCCCTTCCATAATCTGTCATAATTTTCTTGCGTCATGACCGTCTCTTTGAAGACTTTATCGAGATATAAAGTCCCGTTCAGATGGTCGATTTCATGCTGAAGGATCCGCGCATGCCATCCCTTCGCGCGGATGATGACTGGCTCCCCCTTTTCGTTCAAGCATTCGACACGGACGGCTTTGGCTCGAGGGACAATTCCAAGATATCCCGGAATGCTCAAACACCCTTCGAAAAAGGAGGCGGTGTCAGATTCTTCGACAATCAAAGTCGGATTGATGACGACATGGAATGGAACTTGGCGCCGGTCCAGCTCTGCGAGCTGCTCAGGGGTCAGGAAAGAGTGTTCCATGTCTTCGATCACTGCGAGCTGGATCGGCTTTCCGATTTGAGGCGCCGCGAGCCCAACGCCGGGTGCCGCCCTCATGGCTGCCTTCATATCCTGGATCAAATCCTGAATTTCAGGGCTCAAGATTTCGGCGTGAGTCAAGGCCCGCGCTTTTTTGCGCAACACTGGATCTCCGGAGTGGACGAGATCCAAGCGGTTTTGGTGCGCTGAGGGAAGAGATTCTTTAAATGTAATCTTCGCCTCCGCGATCGCCTGGATCGGGATATACCCATTGTAGAGATGGTAATACTGGTTTGATCCTCCCGGGTTTGCCTCATATTTCAACTGTCCTTGAACTCGCGAGACGTCGATTTTCAGCACGACGAATTGGGGAGCGGTCGCCCAATATTTCTGGACGATCCCGTCTAGCTGCTCTGCTGTGGAAAAATGGATAAACTCCTTATCCGCGCTATCCAAAATCACGACTTTTCTCCCAATCGTCGCCTGCCAATTGCGGTAGGAGAGGATTTTATACAAATAGGATGGCGTTTGGTTCACTGCGTTCATCGTTCCCCAGGTAATTAGCATGATTGTTAGTAGCACTTTTTTCATAGTCAAAAACTTTAGCAAAACCTATCCTTTTTCTACAATGGGTTGTAAAACCATCCTTCTCAAAAATGGGCCCGGAATCCCCCTCGTTTTCCTCCACGGATTTCTGGGAAATA
>CAYTXY010000032.1:0-13100 GCA_964441355.1 uncultured bacterium | reverse complement strand
CAGACGCAAGTCACCTCCTATCTGCCTCGCGAAGTATGCGAACATTTCGCCCTCGGCCTCTATCATGCCCCGCTTCTTCCAACGAAAGCGCATGAACGCCTCGTCCAGAAAAACGCCGAAAGGAGCGCCGATGGCTTCAGCCTTTCTCGCTAATCCATTCCTTCAAACGGCCCTGATAGCCAGCCTCCTCGCCTCGATCGCGAGCGGCACGATCGGCTCGTTTGTCGTCGTCAAAAGGATCGCTTTCATCGCAGGAGCGATTTCCCATTCGCTCCTGGGAGGGATGGGCTTTTGCCTTTGGCTCCAAAGAACCTGCGGCCTCCAGTGGCTCGATCCGCTATTGGGAGCCTTTGCCGGGGCGATCGGATCGGCCATGCTCCTCGGATGGATCCATCTCAACTACCGACAGCGGGAAGATTCGGTCATCGCGGCGATCTGGTCCTCGGGGATGGCCATCGGCGTCATCTTCATCTCCCAGACTCCAGGGACCAACGTCGAATTGATGAATTTCCTCTTCGGCAACATCCTTTGGATTAGCCAGAGAGACCTGATCCTTCTTGCCGCCCTAGACATCTTTATCCTCGGTTTTATCTTATTTTATTACCGCCGCTTCCTCGCCCTCTGTTTCGACGAAGAACAGGCCCTGCTCCGAGGCATCCCTGTGCGGCGCCTCTATATGCTCCTCCTGAGCCTCGTTGCTGTGACAGTCGTCCTCCTGATCCAGATCATTGGAACGGTCCTCGTCATCGCCCTCCTCACCATCCCCGCCACTTTAGCCGGTCTGTTTACCCATCGTTTGCCCGTGATGATCGGAAGCGCCGTCGTCCTCTCCGCCCTTTTCAGCTTCTTCGGCCTCGCAGCTTCCTATTTACTCGATTGGCCTCCCGGCTCCACGATCGCCCTCCTGGCTGTCCTCGTCTATTTCGCCATTCTGCCCTTGAAAAGAAAAAAATTTGGTTGGCGCTCTGCCGTGTAATAGGGTTGACATTGCATGGGTCGATCGGATATGATGTCCGCCAACATTTCTGGAGGATTCTATCATGTACGCGATCGTCAAAATCGCCGGTAAGCAATACCGGGTTCAAGAAGGGGATGTCATTGATGTTGATCTCCTCCATGCTGAAGACAAGGCCTTGAAATTCGACCAGGTTCTCTACTTCAACGACGGGACAAAGTCCCATGTAGGAATCCCCTATGTTCCAAAGTGCATCATCCACGCCGAACTCGTCGGCGATACAAAAGGTCCGAAAGTGATCGCTTTTAAATATAAACGATGCAAGAACTACCGCCGCACCGTTGGCCACCGCCAGAAATATTCCCGAGTGAAAATCACGAAAATCGCAGCAGCTTAAGAGGAGACGGAAATGGCACATAAGAAAGGTCAGGGATCGACCCGCAACGGACGCGACTCCAACTCGCAACGCCTCGGCATCAAGGCGACTATGGGGCAATTCGTAACGGCAGGCAGCATTATCGTGCGCCAGACGGGAACGAAATGGCACCCATGTAAAAATGTAGGACTCGGCAAAGATTATACGATTTTCGCCCTCGTGGATGGGATCGTCTCTTTTCAGAAAACCGATAAGACCTACGTATCTGTAATCCCCCAATAATTCTTTAGGCTTGGCCGTGTTCGTCGATAGCATAAATCTTCAGTTATCGGCGGGACGGGGCGGCAACGGGGTCATCGCTTGGCACCGCGCAAAATACATTCCCAAAGGGGGCCCTGCCGGAGGTGACGGGGGCAATGGCGGCTCCATCATTTTAGAAGCCGATCCTGAAGTTTTCTCTCTGGAGTATTACCGTAACCGCCGCATCGTCAAAGCCAAAAATGGGATGCAAGGGGGCAGCAACAACTGCAAAGGGAAAAACGGCGCCGATCTCGTTCTCAAAATCCCGATGGGAACTCTTGTCAAAGACCCCTCAACCAAAGAAATTCTGTTCGATTTCACTGAAAAAGGGCAGCGTTGGTCTTTGGCTGGCGGCAAAGGAGGCAAAGGAAACACCCGTTTCAAGACCTCTACCCACCAAGCTCCCTACATTTGCACGGAAGGCGCCCCTGGAGAGTCTTGCGAAGTGGAATTGGAGCTCAAGCTGATCGCCGATGTCGGGCTTGTCGGCATGCCGAACGCCGGAAAATCGACCCTGCTTTCCCGCCTTGCTCATATCGAAGTAAAGATTGCGCCTTATCCATTCACGACGCTCCGCCCTAATCTCGGCATCGTCCATTTCCCCGAGAGAAAAGTTTTGATCGCGGACATTCCCGGCATCCTTGAAAAGGCCCATCAGAATGTCGGGCTCGGCTTTGCTTTCTTGCGACATATCGAGCGCACGACGGCGCTTGTCTTCCTCATTGAACTTGCTCCCTATCAAGAGCGGGATCCGTACGAAGAGTTTCTCGTTTTGCGCCGCGAACTCGAAGCCTATAATCCGCATCTCCTCGAAAAGCCGTTCCTCGTCGTACTCAACAAAATCGACCAGGAAGGAGCGGCTGACTTGGCCGCCTCTTTTCGTTCTCGTTATAAAGACAGTAACCTCTTCGAGATCTCAGCACTCGAAGGGATCGGCCTCGATGCCGTTAAAGAGTCGCTGCGAGATCTTGTCCAACCAGTATCTGTTTATACCGCTCGTGATTCAAAAATCGGTTCTGGCGGCGTCGGGGCAGCCACCGAATTTGTGTCCCGCCTGCATCGCTAAACTTGTTAAGTTTAGCTGCTTCGGCGCCGGCAAGGCCTGGCACAAATTCAGGGCGCCTCCTTACCATATTCCGATTTTTGAATCTCTCTCAGTATAGTCTCAGGGCGGAAGATTTTCAACTTTGTTAAAAACCCCCTCTTTGGCACAATGCCTCCTCAAATGGCGCGGGGTGCCTGGCACTGCCAGGCTGAGAGAGTCCCGTGGAACCTGATCTAGGTAATACTAGCGAAGGAAACGCCTCTATGAAGCTTAAGCGTTCCCGCGACCGTATCGCGGGATTTGTCGGGAATTTTCTCGAACATTACGATAGCGCCCTATTCGGCCTTCTAACTCCTTTCATCGCACCCCTTTTTTTCGAAGCCAAAGATCCTATCACCGCCCTGATTTTGACCTACAGCATGTTGCCGCTGGGTCTCGTCACGCGCCCCCTCGGCTCGCTGGTCTTTGGATGGATCGGCGATCACTTTGGGCGCAGGCAGGCGCTGACCCTAACTTTAACAGGCATGGGGCTAGTGACCGTCGCAATGGGCTGTATTCCCCTCTACAGGGAAATCGGTCCCTGGGCCCCCTTCTTCTTAGCTCTTGGCCGAATGTTCCAAGGGTTTTTCGCAGCTGGCGAGGTATCTGGAGGGGCTATTTTCCTCTTGGAGAGGTTTACGCCATCCAAAAGAAGCCTCATCAGCAGCTTCTACGACTCTTGCTCCCTTGGAGGCGCCCTTCTCGCTTCGGGTTTGGTGACGCTACTCAGCGCCCGTGAGTTTATCGAAATGGGGTGGCGCTATCTATTTTGGACAGGGGGTATGACGGCGCTCCTCGGACTCATCCTTCGATGGAGAGTCTCGGGAATGTCGGAAGTCATCGATGCTCCGAAGGAGGAAAAAGGACTCCTCATTGTATTGAAAGAACAGTACAAGCCTCTTCTTCAGCTCTTTTTCGCTTCTGGATTTTGCTACACGACCTATTCTTTCGGTTTTACTTTAATGAACGGCTTCATTCCTCTTGTGACCTCCCTCTCAAAGACCCAGGTCATGCAAGTCAATACGCTGCTTCTTGTCTACGACATGCTTCTCTTGCCTTTGATGGGGTATTTGGCCTTTCGTTTTGGGAAAGAAAGGATCATGATCGCCGGCGCCGCCGCCTCCGTTATTCTTGCCATCCCCATGTTTCATCTCCTCGGGTCTGCATCTCTTGGCATATGCATTGCTGTAAGAGTGGCGATCATCAGCTCCGGCGTCATCTTTTCCGCCCCCTACTATGCCTGGGCCATCGAGCAAGTCCCACCCCGCCATCGCTACCTGATTCTCTCCTTGGCTGGGGCTCTCGGCTCGCAGCTCATTGGAATGCCGACCTCTGCCATTTGCCTTTGGCTTTATAAACATTTGGGCTGGAGCGCGGCTCCTGGCCTCTATCTTCTGACCACAGGCACCATGGCTGGACTTAGCGTCTTTTACTCCATGAGAAAAAAATCTCTCGCTTTGCGATCGGAATGAGGGTTTATGGAATCGCAGCCTCTTTCACCGGTAAAAGTGTGCCAACAGGGACTGACCCATTTTGTAAAAAGCACCTCGAAAACCAAAGCTCTCGAGCAGGTATTACGAATCATCAACAAAACCATCAGAATCTTCTCGCTGCTTTATGAAAAAGAGGTGGCTTCAATTTGTTCTTGCCAAATCAAGGGAAGCATCGAAATCCTCGGGGTCGTTCAAGGGGTCCATCTCGCTCATGAGCTCCTCTGCCCCAACGCCCAAGGTCAATATTTCATTCAACAGGCCAGTTTGGAAAAGTGCATCGGCCAAGGGTTGCTCTTTGGATACAATTTGTTGTCCAATCTCAAGTTAGCAGAGAAATTGGAGCTCGCTCCTCTGCCTGAATTTACCCGGATTGTAATCTGCGGTTCTACCCTGCTAAGACTGGCAACCGATATTTCATATCTTTTTTATCGCATCCTGAGTCTCAGAGAGAAAATCAGAAGAGGGAGGGTATGGCAGGTGGCCATTTCCGTAAGTAAGATCTTTATTTTTACCTCTACCTTGATCTTGAGATTTTTCAATGCTGAGGCCACTCTCTATGTTCTCGCTTTAACCGGCCTCAGCATTCTCACCGATATGGGGAGTTTGGCCAAAACGGAGAACTGGATATGAGGAAACTTTGGTGGCTCTGCCTCTTCTCTTCTTTCACTTTCGGGGACAGTCTTCTCGTGGACTACCAAAGGATAGATCGTGTTCTCTTCGAAAAGGAGATCGTAGGGAATACAATCATAGGGATTACGCGTCAGAGCCAAAGTCTATACATGCTCTATTTTCAGGCAGATGGATCTTGTGAACTTTGGAAACAAAACCAAAAATACTCGGGCGCTTGGTGGATCGATGAGGATGCTGAGGGAAAAGATTTAATCCACGCCTTTTGGCCCGACTACATTTCTTTGGAGCCAAAATCTCTCTTTTCTCCCAAGAATCGCTCCTATGGCAAGCCAACTTCCCTGCGCTACTATTTCAATCCGGCGACCCGTGGGGTTTTTATAAGAGGAAAAGCGTTTCAAACACCGGTTCTTTTAGCTCCCGGATGCGCCTTCCCCTCTAAATAGGTTAAGATTCGTAACACTCATCGTGCATGTTCGCCATATCCCTACACCATCCCCTACAGCCTCCCGGTGTGTTATTCTTCTATTTTGGCTTCGGAGGGTCACGAGGGGGCCGGTGCGGTTGTCGGCGAATGGTTCTAGAAGGGCTAACCAAGTAACAGGCAGCTAAGGCGGCTATGGCAATCATCGGCGCCACAATCCGATAATCCTTGTACCAAGGAGCGGTTCTTTCCTGAATACTCACTTTGCGAGCACGGTCACCAGAGACTAGTTCTCCCGCAGTTCTCATAGCCTGACTTTTTTGAGAACCATTTTTAAAAGTACTTTGTTTTACAGAATCTACTGACATGATACCTCTTAAAACTTGTTTTTGCGGATCCATCGAGTCGCGATCCACTTTTCCCCTTCAAGGACAGGATTGCCTGCGTGGAGGGTCAAGGGATCTTCCACGCCGCTCGGAAGGACGTTATGGAAGAAAACCGCGTCCCCTTTTTTTGCAGTGACTTTGATCGACGCATCCGGGAAGCTCGTCTCTCCCCCTTTTTGCGGGGTATTGAGATACATGATTACGGTGGCTACCCGTTGCCCTCCCCGTTCCAAGTTAGCTTTGCCGCCTTCCGCATTGGCTTCAAAATAGTCGTGGTGAGGCCGATATTCACCATTTAAGGGATACTGGAGGACGTGGAGCGCTTCTCCGTTTTCAATCGGCAGCCCTGTCACTTCCGCGATGAGGTTTTCGATCTTTCGGACCGTCTCATCCCTATCTTCATCTGCCAGGAAATAGCCGTTGCTCGTCCGGTAGGTGCTCAATACTCCATTCCCGTTCTTATTATTGTTATCGACCACCATCGAAGGGGTCAGTTTGTCTTTCGCAAGATTGATCAGGTGATCGCATTCCACATTCGTTAGAAAATTCGGCAGCCGATAGATCCGGGGCGCTGTGCTCAATGTTTGTACTTCGACATCTCCAAACGCCGTCGGTTTTTTGAAGGGAGGCGGAAGGGGTGGGGGCGGAGAGGTTTGAGAGGGGAAAAGACTTATCCCGATAAGAGCCGTAGCTCCCAGTCCAAGAGCTATATAACAAGCCGGTTTTACCCATGTAGGAAAATGACCGTTTACTCGAGTATCCAAACCGGTTAAATCTTTTGATTTAAGGTGTCTCGCTTTGGCTTTGTCCGATGCGACGCTACTTTGAGTTGTCAGAGGTCTTCCAAAACTTGTGACCAAGTTTGTACTCATTGATGATACCTTTTTTATTAAGATCCAATCATTATAGCAAAGGAAATAAAAAACGTAAATTAAAATAAAGATAGATAGTAAATATTTTACTATCTCAAACAATATGAAGGATCAGGACTATGACGCGGTATACTTACCTTTTGCTTTCCACAAGGGACTTAAGCGTTGCAAGACCTGTCTCGAGCTCGTGTCCTAGCATCGATTGGATCATGAGGCTCATCCAACGATTCACCCAACTATTGCCCGAATTTCCACGATCTGTCCAGGTCACTTCGGTTCCATCGACCGTTTCTTTGAAGAGAAGATTTCCCGTCAAGTTCGACTGCTTCCCTTGCATGTCGATGAAAAGATCGTAAGAAACGCCCATTTGTTGACCGGAAGTGGTGATTTGCATCCACCCCTGCCCCATCTCATCGCTTGTCCACGACTGTTTGGCATTCGGACCCGTCGCTGGGCCTGAATAGGTGTATTTTAAAGAAGGATCTTTTGACTCATTCCAGGGAGACCACTTATGCCACTCGTGAAAATCGTTCACATAAGGAAAAATCTGCTCTGGGACGGCCTGAATTGTGATCGAGCGCGATACGGACCACTCTTTGGGGATGAGCCACCCGCCGAAAATGAAGAGCGCCGCGATAACCAGAACGAGGGTGCCGATGATTTTCAATGCTCGCATAAGATCCGATCCTTGTCTTCTAAAAATGTTTCTGTAAACCTTTAATCGGTCTATACTACTGCAAGAGTTGAATTTCTTTCCAGTATTGAGTTTTTCTGTTAAGACGATATGATGCTCTACCTATTCGTGGGACTCGGCGGCGCGCTGGGAGCCATTTTCCGCATAGCTCTAACAAAAATTCTCCCTCCTTTTTTCGCAACGATCCCCCTACCAATCATGATCATCAATATTCTCGGTTGTTTTACGTTGGGAGCGCTCACTGAAATTTTGGCAGTATCGTGGAATGCCTCTTGGAATGTAAGACATTTAATGGTCCAGGGCTTTTTAGCTGGATTCACTACTTTTTCATCTTTTTCTTTAGAATTTGGCCTTCTTTATGAAAAAGGGCATTATAGTTCTGCTCTTATTTACGCGGTCCTTAGCGTTATTTTAAGCCTTGCTGGTTTTTTTCTAGGACTAAGACTTATCAGGTTATTTGCCTAGGCATTAGCCGAACACAAGAACCAAAAATCAACTCAAGATTTTAATATGTAACCTACTTTTTCTTTGTAAAATATTAACAAACCCCTGTATACTATCAGCCAAATCAAGGAGATCAAAATGCCTGAAGTAAAAGGTTCAACTTATAGAAAATCTACTCGCCCCGCTCCCCCAATCTGTGCTCCAGCGTGCCCTCCTACTCCTTGCACGACGCGGGTCATCCGAACGGGTCCCAGTTATATCCGTCAATCCTGGGCTCCCTCATTCTACAATCCCTACTATTCTCCGGCCGTCATCTCCCCTCCCCCATGGGTCTGGCGCCGCTCCCCAACCGTCATTGTGGATGACTCCGCAGCAGTGATCGTCCGGGATAAGAAAACAAGGAAACGAGACGATGCCATCACTGCCGTTGTGCTTGCAACGATTGTTGTGCTCTGCGTGGCCGCAGCCGCAATTTCCATTTCCAGAGATTGCCACTATATTCGAACAGACTGCACTCCGCCAGATGTCTGGGGCAACCAATTGTGCAACGACGTTTACGACTGCAAGTGGTAAATATTTTGCCTTCCGTACCTGAATCAAAACCGGTCGCAATATTAACTGACTCCTGGTATTTCAGATTAGGACGAGCTCCTAAGATCATCTCTCGGTTCCTGCCTAAAAATGAAGACATCCTATTGATCGAGGCTCTAAAGAAGCGGAAGATTCACGCCGAGCATGTCGTTTGGAATCAACCTAAGATCGATTGGAAAAAGTATCAGGCCTTTGTTGTCCGCTCTACTTGGGATTATCATAAAAGCAAAGAAAGTGTATCCAACTTTCTCGCTACCCTGAAAGGAATCGATCTGCTGCAGATTCCTATCTTGAATCCCCGTTCTACCCTTGAATGGAACATTGATAAAACCTACTTGAAGAAGTTATCTGAGAGAGGAGTTCCCATTGTCGATACAATTTGGTTAAAGAAAAAAGATCTCGCTTCTCTAGAAATGGTGATAAAAACAAAGGGTTGGAGCGACTGTGTGATTAAACCTGTCATTTCCGCAAGCGGCATGCACACCCGAAAGTTCCATGCGAAAGAGGCTGCGAAAATGGCCATGGAATTGAGTTCTTTGGATATCGATCGATGGATGGTACAGCCCTTTATGAGTGAAATCGTCGAAGAAGGGGAAAAATCATTCATTTTTATTCAAAATAAGTTCTCCCATTGCGTCTTAAAAAAACCATCCAAGGGATCCTTTCTTGTCCAAGGAGGCACTGTCAATAAAATTGAACCCTCTGCCGACCTCATCAAACAAGCCGAGAAGATGTTGACTTTGGCAAATCAGGAGACTCTGTATGCCCGCGTAGACGTCATTCAGCAAAAAGATAAATTGCGTTTGATGGAATTAGAGCTTATAGAACCAGCTCTTTATTTGCATTTAGATGAAAAAGCGGCCGACCGATTCGCTGCGGCCATTTCTTCTGCTCTCAACCATTACTCAAGGTTTACATAAAATAATATATCTGCTACCATTTCTTCGATGAAAAAAATATTTATCTTTTTCGCCCTCCTTTTAACTACATCATTTACCTTTGCAGATACGACTATTCTCTTATTTCGCCATGGAGAGACCGATGCCAATGGGCACAAAATTGTACAAGGGCATTTAGATTATCATCTCAATGAGAAAGGGTTAGAGCAGGCGCAGGCTTTGGCTGGGAAGATTTCAGAGAAGCATTCCGAACTCGCTGCCATCTATTCTTCGGACTTAACGCGCGCCTATCAAACAGCGTTTGAGACGGCAAACGTTCTGCAGCTTCCGATCCAGACAAGAACTTCCCTTAGGGAAATGCATTATGGAATCGCTGAAGGGATGTGCTTCGAGGAGTTTTACAAGGAATACGGCTCCTCGTTTGAGGAGCTCCATAGGAAATATCCCGTGAGGAAAGAGCGCTGGGATCATACGAATATTCCTAACTCCGAAACGACCAATCAACTTCTTGAAAGAATCAAAGGGGAGCTAACGCGGATTGCCGAACATCATCCTGACGGAAAAGTTGCCGTGTTTTCTCATGGTTATGCGATTCGGACATTTCTTACAGATTTGCTCTCTCTTGAGTACCCAAAGCTTGCCAATTGCGATGGAGCCATCGTCCTCTTCAAAGATGGCGCCTTTTCTTTCCTTAAAGAGGAAAATCTCCTGGAAGACTCAACTGCTGAGCCATAGATCCATGTTTAGGATTATAATCCTTCGCGAATGGAAGAGGCGCGCAACACATCGATTTTAAATACCTTTAAAATCAGCATCTCCAGCTTTCTCCAGAAGCCAATCCTATTAAGAATCGGATTTACAAAATCACTCATGATACAAAAATTGGTTTCATAAGGAGCTTTATGGTGCCATCTGTGCATCTTTTTGCTCTGAAAAATGCCCGTCTTTTGTAAAAGGCGGACGAGAGGTCCTGTGTTCTTGTCTGGACGATGGCTCATCGCGTGAACTTCGTTTCCTTGTATACAAAAAAGAAGACATACAATGACCTGCCAAGAATAGAGACCCATCAGCCAAAGGATCATACTCATAATCGCGGCTGCATAAAATGATGTATTAATCCGAGTCCAATACGAACCTTCAAATGAGCGATCGATTGAGAAATGAGCTGCGAGCGAGGAGCCTGTATAAAATTGGCAGGGGTAAAAACACTCCCTGTCATGACCCCGCGCCAAAATCCCTTTCCCTCTTTCTTTTTCCAAGGATAGAGTCGGGTCCCTGCATAGACCTCCCTCATCCGGCTGCCATGTCCCTCCAGCGCTTCGAAATCGGGCAATAAAAAGATCGGCTCCCCTAATGAACCGTCTTTTGCGCATGCGTAAATTGGCGCTTCATATCCTTGTCTGTCTGCAGAATCTTCCAAAGACAATATCATATCGAGATTTGGCAGCTTGACGATCGAGAGAAGCTCGCGAAAATGCTTTTCCATGAAGCTTGCTCTCGGATGATCGGATGTGAGTCCTCCTTGATATTCGCTTTGCAGCGTCTGATCGGCAAAACGATAGCGCGCGAGCCCCCGAATTCGTCGTTTCCTCAGGATCCAATTGCTCCGGGCGCAAATCGTTTGGCTTCACGCATCTGAACTCCGTGCTCACCCGTTCTTTCATCCAATCTGGATAGATCCTAGGAGCACTTTTCTTTGTAACTGCCTCTTCCAAGTGAATTTTCGAAGGGCAGAGCGAGCGGCATAGGAGAAAAGTCCGACTCCTAAAGTGCGCGCAGCGTGCAATAGTTTGTTCATTTTTTCCCTATTCTTCATAGAGAAACTCCGGGTGCATTCCGACCTCGCCAAATGGCGTAAGAATCGATTATCTCAGGTCGAGACCAAGGTAGCAATGGCAAAGAAAATTTCAGGAGAGGCGCTCGATCTTTTTGTTTTCTAGGCAATGGATTAGCAGTCAAAGAGATGCGCTTCCGTATTTTACTTTTTGTGATACATTGAATTGACAAAATATTGAAAAAATGGGACTTGAAAGTCAAAGGATAACAAAGGGTTCATTATGCTTGGGACTGTCCTCCTCATTATATTAATTTTGCTGCTTATTGGCGCTATCCCACGATGGGAATATAACCGTAGTTGGGGATATGCTCCTTTTGGTGGTGTGATGACCATCTTAATTATCATCTTAATTTTGTGGGCATTGGGAATCATTTAATTTAATTCTCTCCTCAATTATCAATCCTTTGGTCACGGTTCATTCTAATTGAAAATAAACCGTTTGCAGAGAATCATGGACGACGAGGTTTATGGAGAAGAAAAAAGGCCGGTCAAATAAAGGGCGCACCCCGCTTTGGAGTGAAGAAAGCCCCTCTGATATTTTAGCCCACAAAGAATTGGCTCATGAAGATAAAGATCCTATTTACCCTTTTGATCCTGTAAAAGACGAAAGGGGAAAGACCCTATACTCCGAGAAGCAAGGTTCTTGGAAATCGGATCGCAAAAATAAACATAAAAAAACCTGAGTCTCTAGGTTACCAAAAAACTGCGCTGATGCAGACCGCAATCCCAAAGCTCGCTAGAAAAATCCCTGCAGAGCGATTGATCCAAGTCATTGCCTTCCGTGTGGCATTTTTTTTGTATCCAATAAAACACACGCAAACAAGCGCCCAGGAAACAATGGAACCGATGAAGATCCCAAAAATGATTTCGACATGCTCAAAAAATGTGGTTGTCATATAGAGCTCTAGTGCTGAAAAAAAAATCAAGAAGCCTAGCAATGAATGTGGAGTTATAAACATCAAAACTGCAGTATAGAAAAAATCAGAAATAAATTTCTTTTTAGAAATATCTTTCTTTGTGATCGCAGAGCTTTTAGCAAAGAACATTATAACTCCAAATCCAATCAGTACTAAGCCGCCGATCAGTCGAATCCAAAACTGGTATTTGAGTAAAAAGTCTGAAAACCAGTCTAAACTAAGAATGGTAATGATACTATAAATGAAAACGACAAGGACTTGGCTGAGACCTAAAATGAAGCCATACAAGCGACCATATTGAAGAATTTTACGCGCACACATGAGCCCAATAGGGCCCAATGGCAGAGTAAAAAGAAAGCCTAGAGCCAAACTTTTTAGGATAAGGAAGATCATGATTCTAATTCAGGTTTTTCTTTCATATTTTTCTTATACTCAAAATCTCCGCAGAAGTCTCATATTTTCTATTTCGTTTATTGCATTTCTATACTTGATTATTTGATCCAAGCTCATCGCCAAGGCCGTGATCCGGCAGAAATAACAGCGGCGTTATCGGAGGACTGGTTCACGATCCGAATCCCCTTTCTACTGGGTTTTTTGTTGTTAAGTGTTGCTGATGACTGTGCCAAATTTGAGCCGCGGAAACAAAAAAGGCACTCTATAGCTGCAGCTAAAGGTGCCAGTTTTTCATAGGAATACTCCGGGTGCAAGATTCGAACTTGCGACCAATGGATTAACAGTCCCATCCCCGGTATAACTCTAAACGCATTCGATTAAACCAGAACCACGTTTTCCCCTCAAGATAATTAAGGTCTCGTTCAGACCAACTCTCAAATATTCCATTGGATGTCGTCTGGCCAAATCCATAACTAGATACACACTTAAGCATCTTGTGATTTATAGACAAATGCAAATTCCATTGCTCCTCGCACACAACCGTCAATAGACATAAGGGATGAAACGATACGGGACTTTCTTACAATACCGCCCCCAATCTTCTCCGTATTTTTTCGCGCAGCGCAATTGGTCTCGTTGATAGCGATGGGCGATCATGCTCATGAAAAAAAGTGGGTAAAGATAAGGCAATACCCCATTAAAACCGCAGCTTAGCCCCCAGGTCAAAGCCATGAGGGTATCTGCCGTATAGTGGATTTTTCTTGCATACCGGTACCAACAATCTACAAGTAAGGGATCCCCACAAGTG
>CAYTXY010000031.1:0-13158 GCA_964441355.1 uncultured bacterium | reverse complement strand
AGTCGCATGCTGCTTTTTCATGGGCGCTTTTAGAATGGTTATTGGAGCAACATCCCGTCAAAGTAAGAGCGATTACTCAAAATGCTCTTCTTGATCTGGAAAACCATAACCGACCTCATGCTGTAGGTGGAGAACTTGCACATTTAGCGATGGCTGCCGATCCAGAATTGTTGATCAAGCATGGCAAACTTCCGGATGAACAGTGGCAAGAAATCTGGGCCCTTCACCTTCAAGAAATTCAACAAAAATTACAGCGGCTGGCATCTCGCAATGTCGACCTGTTGGAGACTTTAAAATCTAAATAAATCGAAATACCCCCTGCACCAAGCTCTTTCCAGTGGCTCAGGTAATGCAGGGGGAATTTAGAGAAAAAGTCATCTAGAATCCAACGATAAGATATTCACTTTGAGGTAATGATGAAAAAAATGATTCCTTTGTTACTAGCTGCACAAATGCTATGCGCTGATCCTCCTCCTCTAACAATCGATCGGTCTTCTTCCGCTTTGCCCAAAAATCACCATGTCTATTTCGATCTTGGAACAATGTACATTTTGCCTCAGTTAGGAGCAGGATTTCGTCAGCAGATCGGTTACTGGGGATATGACCTGACTCTCAAAGGTTCCGTTGTGCCTTTGGCGATAGGTTGTGGGCCTATGGTCCGGACTGCGATTTGGCTTCCTTGGGTGTCAGGGGGCGCACATCTTCTCTGCTACCCGAAACCGAACTTAGAGAGTCAATGGTATGTAGGCGGAGGGGTCACAAGCCCCTATTTTTCGATGGTATGCCCAAGTCTTGTTTTTGGGAAAAGTTATCAGACGGCGAAAGGTAAAGATCGATTTTGGCAGATAAGTACCGACATCATCCCAGAGAGTTCCACTCCGATTGTGTCATTTTCATACGGGTTTTGTCTGTGATTGGTCATCATTTCGCGATTAGATCGTAGTTTTGAACCTTTTGAACCCCGCCATGAATGATCGCCGCCCAGGGCGCACCGCGCGGGGGGCGGTAGCAAGCGCGAGCTGTTTGCGCGAGGGGGTTTCCCTCTCCGAGCATCTCATAGAGGAAAACCTCTGAAATATTTTTAAAATAAATTGACAATCTGATAGATTCTCTCTCCTTCAAAAAATCCCGAGAGGCTATCATGGCAATTTCATTTCAAGAACTTATAAACAATGCCAGTCAAAAGAATCAACTTCGCAATGAGACGAAATCAAGCGATTCATCTATTTCATATGAAACCATTAAAGCTGTACAACAACTGCAAGATAGAATATCTCAGCTAGAACGCCGTCATGGATCGTTAGACCAGAAAGTTCATGCCTTAGAAAAGGCCAAGTTATAACCAGAGAATTCCCCGTATTTGCTCGATTAGGGACTCGAATTTGCAGCTTAGCTGCAAATCGCCGTCCAGGGGGCGGCCCGCAGGGAAGGCGGGAGAAATCCCGAAGGGGCCCCCACTCCGCATAATCATTCAGATTTTGACTAAACATTTTTATTACAATTTTAAATTAAACCCACACCACCAAACAATTCATTTGCATTGATCATCTCTTCTGTTTTGTTTAATATCTATCTAATTTTCATTATTTTGGACGGAGTTTCATGAGAAAAATCACCCTGCCTATTATTGCTGCTACAGCAATGCTTGTCCTTCTATCGGGATGCGCAAGCTACAGCGCGTCGCCCTTGAACAGTCTTGCTTCTGAAATCGTCATATCTCAAACACCGAATGGCATGGGGAGCAACGATGTTTTCGTTGGAGCTAAGAAATTCAACATAGCTAACTGCAAAAAGTATTTAGATCGGGATGTAATTTCAGAAGGGTATCAGCCAGTACAGTTGTTCATTCAAAATAATTCAGAAAAAGACTATGCGTTCACTTTGAATCGAATTAGTTTATCTTCGGCTACTCCAGAAGAGGTTGCTGAAAAAGTTCACACATCAACTGTTGGAAGAGCAACTGGATATGGTGTTGGGGCTCTTTTCTTCTGGCCTCTAGCTATCCCTGCAGTAGTTGATGGAGTAAAATCTGCTCAAGCAAACGATGCTTTGGATAATGATTTCGCTGCGAAAGTAGCACGCGATCAGGTGATTTTCCGCCATTCTCATTTCAACAAACTACTTTTTGTCCATGTTAATGAATATCAATCGACTTTTACCGTTACACTCATTGATCAAAAGACGAATGAGCCAAAAAAATTGAACGTTTCTGTTAGAGGATAAAGCCTCTTTCTGGTGTAATCAAAGATCCCCAAATCATAGACAATATGACTGACAAAAAAAGACCGAGGATCTCCGTCTACATTGCAGCGAGTATCGATGGATACATCGCTCGAAAAGATAACAGCCTGGATTGGATGGACAGAGTTGGTGGTTATGACGAGGACTATGGATTCAAGAAGTTATTGGAGAGCATTGACACTCTGATTATTGGTCGCAAAACTTATGAAGTGGCTACCACGGTTCCGGACCCCTATCCGGGAAAGAGAGTGGTTGTGTTGAGCAACAATTTAGATTCTGTAAGAGATGGCATGGAACTCTATCGCGGAAGCCTAGTCGAATTGGCCGCAAAATTGCACGCGCAAGGCGCGCGTCACATTTGGGTCGATGGAGGAGTGACTATTTCTCAGTTTCTAGCAGCTCGGATGGTCGACACAATGACTCTTTCGATCATCCCCGTCATTTTGGGAGATGGTCTTCCTTTATTCAATGTGATTGGCAAAGAAATTGCTTGTCGTCTTATCTCTTCCCAAGGGTATAGTAGTGGACTTGTTCAAATAAGTTACGAGATCGTCTAAGTAGCAGCGGGAGCAGCATTTCGAATGAAAAAGCATTTGTTCTTTTTTCTAGCGTTTTTCATAGGAGGAATTGTGAATTTATTCCCCTCTGTAGAAGTGGATGTCGAAAATGGCATTTGCAAGATTGATCAAGTTAAGTATCCCATCGTTGGATTTGGAACGTATCTTCTTACCGGGCCGACATGTACAAGAGCCGTCGAGCAAGCGGCAGGGGTTGGGTATCGGATCATTGATACGGCGACTTATTATCGCAATTTTGAGGGGATCGCAAAAGCGATAAAGGATAAAGACCGCGGTCAATTTTATCTGATTTCGAAAGTATGGTATGACGAGCAGTCCCCTGAAGATTTGCGAAGAGATCTTGATGCTGCTCTGGAAGCATTGCAAACAGAGTATTTAGATGCTTATTTTCTCCACTGGCCAAATAGCTCCATGTCGATTGAAAAGACATTAGCTGTCCTGGATGATTTCAGGACGGCCGAGAAAATCCATCATATTGGGCTTAGCAATGTCTCGGTCAATCATGTAAAAAGAGCCTTAGAGGCGGGCAGTCCCATTACTTGGGTCCAAGTTGAAATGCATCCCCGCTTTTGCGATTTTGAGCTGATCAAGTTTTGTCATGAGCATTCCATTGGCGTTCAAGCATGGGCGCCTCTAGGTCGAGGGCGAATCAGCAAAGATCCTCTTCTGACAAAGGTAGGAAAAAAATATGGCAAGAGCGCCTCGCAAGTAGCCATCAAATGGATTCTCCAGCATGGCTGCATCCCGTTGCCTGGCAGTAAAAATGAAAAGCATTTGCATGAAAATTTCGACATCCATGATTTCATGCTGACCGAGGATGAAATGGCAGAAATCGACAACCGAGCAAAAGGAGGAAAGCGCGAACGGTTTTCAATAGAAACGTTTGGCTTCGACGATGAATTTGATTTTTCTTATGAAGAATGCTGGCCTCGAAAATGATGCTCGCAATTCGAAGGCTTTAGCGATGCACAATTAAACCTCCACTTTTTTTGAAGTAAATAAAATATTTACACATTAACCCCCCAGCCATAATTTCCTGGAATTTTATTCTGGCTCAAGTTATAAGTAACCGTAAAAAAACTAATCAGGATGTTTATGGCTATAAACACTACAGTTTCAAGTTCTTCTGTTACTATTCATCAAAATCTAACCACTACTACTGCGGCCGTAGTGGCCCATATGACCAACCCTGGCGCCGGACTACAAAACGTCCAAAATCTCGCTGCATCCGAGCAGCTCTTAGAAATCGTCCAAAATCTTGGCCAGACAACCATTACTCCTACTCCGAATCAAACAAAAAACGAACCGCTTTCGAAAGAACCGCCGCGCACGCCAAAAAGGGAATACAAACGCACCACAAAGTGCGAATGCGAGAAAACATCGTCTGCCACAGCGCAGACCCTAGAAATCGTCCAAAATCTCGCGAATACTACTCTTTCTCAGAATTCCCAGACTCTCACGACTACGACTTTACAGAATCAAACAAAAAAAGAACCTCATTCGCCAAATAAGGAATTCAAAGCCGCGATCCAACCGTTGCATCCGTCGCCATCCAAAGACCCTGAGTTGAAACAAAAGCCTGAATGGCATCCACCAGTTCACCGCTTTTTGAAGCTGCTTGCTCAAAGAAATCAAGAAGAGCCGATCACTGCATCGGATATCCACCAGGTCCGCACATGGGCCCACCAGGTGATCGCCTCTAGAAATCCTGACGCAATGATGATGTTCCTAAAGCTCTTATCTCAGTACACTTTTCTCGGAGCCAAACAAATTTTCTTCGAAGTATTGAAAGAGTTGCGTAAAGCCACACCCGAAATCAATCAGTATTTTAAAGATATCCCCTTCGATGAGGCTGATGAAGGGCCCGTATTATCCTCCCTTGGTATTCGACAGATCATTCGAATGCAAGAAGGGTCATTCGGCTATCCTGTCGGGCTGTTAAGGCAGGCTGGCGTTACGGAGATCTCGGGCTTGATCAATGAGATGATCCATTCTCCATTGCAAGATATGATTCAGGGTTGGCTCGTGGAAAATGATCGATTCCGCGAGGATCCCCATAACGTTCCTGTTTTGGCTCTCAAGGTAAAGGGGAAAACCCACGTCTTTATCTTCGATTCTCTGGGACATAATCTATCCACTTCCCCAAAGGAGCGGCAACTGAGCATTGTCCTTGAAGATCTGATCGAAACCTATCGAGATAAATCGATCCAGCAGCAGCCTGTGGTTTATAGCTACAAGAGTAAAAGGCAGCACGGTCACACTCTGGATTGCGTGACATTCTCTCTCCTCGATTTAAAAAATTTGATTGAAAGGCACCTGCGCGGCGCCGACAATCTTGTGACTTTTTTCGAAAAGCAAGAACATAAAAATCAGCCTCGCAGCATCACTTCCATTTTAGCAAACGGAAGCAGCTTGCCGATTTTTGAGATCGATATCTTGCCCCCAGAACTGATGAAGGTGACGCAATCGCAAAAACAAATTCAAGCTTACGTAAAAAATAGCCCGGCGCTAGATACAAGCAGCGTGCCGGTTTTCCAACGCTTTACTCCTTTCGGGGAGATTCAAGAGTCCCCGCAAACTCTTCCAGAACTCGCAAACAAGGTATCAGAAAACGAACGAGTCACATCGGATGAGAAAGCCATGAATCTCTATATTGAGAAGAAGAGGCTATCCCAAATGGTTTATGTACTCGCCTTCCACTTCAAAGAAAAGAAACTTGCTGCGAGGCTCGCTGGGAACGCACCTTCTTCTTCGACATCAACTTCAATTTCCACCTCCTCTTCAGATGAGCCTGCGCAGGTATCTGCAAGGAGATCTATGAAATTCCAAGACCGAGCTCAAGACCAATAAAAGAACTCGTTGGCGCTTATGTTTTCTTAACCTCTCCCCCAGCGTTTACATTACAGGACATATCCTGCATGTCGATAATGGTTACACAGCGCTTTAGCGATGTACAATTAAAACCCCACTTTTTTGATGTAAATAAAATATTTACTTAGCAGCCTCCGCCGTAATTTCCATAGAATTCAATTCTAATGCGGGCTAGAATTAGCCGCACACAAACTAAATAGAATGTTTTATGGCTATAACTACAGTTTCAAATTCTTCTGTTACTGTTCAACAAAATCTAACCACTACTACAGCGGCCATAGCGCCCAATATGAACAACCCTGGCGCCGGCAATTCCTCCCTTTTAAGGGGGCCGGTGACGCAACAATCTACGACCAGTCAGCTCCAAGAAATCGTCCAAAATCTCGCCCATGCTGAGCAAATTGTAACCATCGCTGGTGCTGGGGGAGCGCCCAATGTGACCAATCCTAACAGCGGCAACCCCACCGGTCAACGCGCATCTGACCTCAAGCGGAACGTGGCTCGAAATCTCTTCAACACAACCGTTGCCCCGAATGAACCAAAAAACGACCTCTCTACGTCAAATAAATGCGAGTGCGTGAAGACACGAGTGCCCGAAAAGCTTCAAGAAACCGTTCTAATCATCACCACTGCCGCCCTTACCCAGACTCAAACAAAAAAAGTACCGGTTACGCCAAATAAGGCATACAAGTCCATGGTCCACCCCTTGCATCATACGCCCTCCAAAGACCCTCTCGAGAAACCTGAATGGTTTCCAGAGGCTCACCGCTTTATGAGAGATCTCGCTAAAAAAAATACAGGCGGCTCGATCGCTGACTCAGAGATCCAAAAGGTTCGCGCCTTGGCTCATCAAATTATGGCCTCTGGGAACTCTGATGATTATGATGTTGATTCTAAAGCTATTATCTCATTACACTTTTGCGGGAGCCAAGAAAATTTTCTTCGAGGTGTTGAAAGAATTGCGTAAAATCGCTCCTGAAATCAATCGGTATTTTACAGATATCGAGTTCAAAGAGGTGAAGGATGAAGGGCCCGTTTTATCTGCCGAGGGAATTCGTATGCTCCTGAGAGCGGAGGAAGGGGCATTCGGCCATCCTGCTGGGATGTTAAGTGTGGCGGACGTTAGCGCCCTTCCGGACTTGATCGAAGGGATGATGAACGAATTTTCATCGTCCGATATGGTTCAAGGTTGGGTCGTTAGAAATGATTTATTCCGCTCCGATCACCATATCGTTCCCGTTTTTGCCGTCAAGGTAAAGGGAAAAACCCATGTCTTTATTCTCGATTCCCTCGGTCATGATGTTTCCTCTTCCCTACAGGAGCGGCAACTGAGCTTCGTCCTTGAAGATCTGATCCAACACTTTCGTAAAAAACCATCGATCGACCAGCGCCTTGCCCTTTACAGCTACAAGAATAAAAGGCAGCACGCCACTTCTTTGGATTGCGTGGCATTCTCTCTTCTCGATTTAAAAAACTTGGCGGAACGGCACATCCGCGGCGCCGATAATCTTGTGATTTTTTTCGAAAAACAAAGCTCTGAGCATCAGCCTCGCAGCATCACGTCCGTTTTAACCAAAGGGAGCGTCTTGCCGATTTTTGAGATCGATATCTTGCCCCCAGAACTGATGAAAGTGACACAATCGAAAAAGCAACTCGCGGCATACGAAATAAATAGCCCGGCCCTCAATACAAGCAGCGTCCCTGTTTTTCAACGCTTCAATGCTTCGGGACAGATTCAGCAATCCCCTCAAACTCTGGAAGAGCTCAAAATAAAGGTATCGGAAAACGAACGCGTTTCAGATGAGAGAGCACAGAACCTCTACGTGACCCGGAAGAGGCTAGCCCAGACCGTTCATGTAATCGCCCGCCACTACTTTGAAAAAGAAAAGCAACTCAGTCAGAGCCCGCCGTCTTCTTCCTCTTCGTCGTCGTCGTCTTCGACTACAGTAACTTCCCCTTCGTCTTCTTCTGAGCAGCCCCGTGTAAAGAGTCTGTTGAAGTTCAAAACAAAGGCGCCCGCTTCGTCGCCATCTCCATCGGCCGCGGCGACCTCGTCTAGTTCCGAAGAGCCACCTGTAAAGACACTGTTGAAATTCAAAAAGGCGCCCGCTTCGTCGCCATCTCCATCGGCCGCGGCGACCTCGTCTAGTTCCGAAGAGCCACCTGTAAAGACACTGTTGAAATTCAAAAAGGCGCCCGCTTCGTCGCCATCTTCAACGGCCACTTCGTCAACTTCTTCTGAGCAGACCCATGTAAGGAGATCGTTGAAGTTCCAAGACCAAAATCAAGACCAATAGTTAATTGGCAGAGGCTTTTCAATCCTCCGGCCGAGTACAAAGCTCGGCCAGGCTACCTGGGCATCCTCCCTTGAATTTAATGCTCTAGTAATGTAAACTTATTGCCTATTACATCAATCTTTGCTTTGGTGAAAAAACGATAATCAAAAAATTTTACTATTATGAGGAACTATGAGCTTGTCGTACCCTTCCAGAATCGGAGATCAGGTCCCAGCTTCTTCTGAAGCGCGGGACAATTTGTCCAAATTATTGCGAGTGGACCCTCGGGGCGGCAAGGATCAGGTGGCCACGAGGGTGGCCCTTCAATACTTCCAGCGCGCCATGGATCTCAGCCCCGGGTATTTGGATGGATTGAAGAGCTGGTCCAAAGCGAACTGCTATTATGTGCTCGCCGGAACGGCCGCCACAGCAGCGATAGGGCTGACTGCCTATGCCGCCTCCACAACAACCTATGGCCGCTGGATCGCCGGCGGGCTCTTAGGCACCACCGTGGTATCGTATGCCCTCGGATTCAGGCCCGAAGAAAACATCAAAGCCCTCCTGACCCTCGCCATCCGGGATACGGCAGTTCGAGCCGCGGACTCCTCGGTCAAGAACGATGAAAGGATATGGCAAGCCAAAGAAAAAAAGGCCAAGGCGTGCCACAAAGAAATATTGAACCAGCTCTCTGCCGTCTACAATGATTGCGCAAAAGAACTAAAAAAGTTGGTCGCAACGAGCTCTAAAAATGCAAACGAGCGTTTGGCATTGAAGCACATTGCCGACCGCCTCGATGAGCGGCTCCCCACCATCGAAAAACTATTGTCAGGGCTCCATTTAGGCAAACACGAAGTCGAAGGAATCTTGCAAAGGTTCAAAGACGCTATCCGGTTCGTGCAAGACCAGGCAGGCAGGCTATATCCTGGGAAACCGTACGAAGAGATGAACGCAGATCTCCTTGCCGGATGGTCGATCGATTCGGTCCGGGAGATCGCCGTTCCTCTTTCGATTCGGGATCGCGCTTCCGCCGCGAAGAATTCCCGCATGGGGATTCTAGAGGAAGCGGCAGGGTACGGGTCTGCCGTCCTATCAGGGATTGGGACTTTGGCCGCTACGACTACCGCAGCAGTGATCGTCGCAGGAGCTGTCCACGCCTATCAGAACGGCTTTGCCGCAACCACATCGAAAGCGCAAGAGTTGTGGACAAAGCTCGCAAACCAAAATTATCGAGGCTTGATTGAAGGCATCGATAAGAATTCCTTGATAGGGATGGGCGCTCTCGGCGTCTGCGCAATCGGATCATTTGCCTACGTCACAGCGAAAAATGGGCTCGATCATTATCGCAAGGTCGAAGACAATACTGAATTTGTCGCAAGCGAGCTCGCCGCCTGCACGGAGGATTTGAGAACGATTTATGACGGGGTGGCATCCCATCTCCAATCTTTGCCATCTACTCCCCGCGCTTCTCTTACGGACGCGCTCGAGGCAAGGATTCCCGCCATTCGGGAAGAAATGGCAGGCCTAAGACTGGTCCCTGATCCGTCAGACATTCTGAGGAACCTCGAAGAGACGCTCTCGTTCTAGAGACCTAAAGGCCTATCAGCACAATGTAGACACCCTCAAAGCCTCCGGTTTTTGGGGTGAGAGATTGTGTGCGATAGAAGCCCACGTCAACCCCATCAACCAAAATTTTTGCTGACCGATATTCGCCGTTTGTTGACACTTGCTGTCTTGAAACGGAGAAAATTGCCGTGAGCTTCTTTGTCAGACTTCTGGCTTTTTTCATTATTCCAACGATAGCTCTCCCAGCAGAACAGCTGCTTCTTTGCTCAAGAATGATCGAGGATCTGCTGCCGCAGGAGCAAGCCACCCAGTCTCTCCTAAACTACGACGACATTTTGGCTGTCATCGAAGCTGTTGAGGGAGACGACCTAGATGGCCGATGCACCTCTGAACAAATTGAGCAAGTCGGATACCTCCTATCCATCTTAGCGCGAAATGGAACCGTTCCAGAGAATTTTTTGGACTATGTGGAATTGGAGCAAGATATCCACACTGTCCTGTATGACACTCAGAGTTTTCAGACCTTATCGCGAGAGGCGTATTCCATCGAACCTGCCATTTTGTACATGCAGAGTGATGCAATGCTGTGTAAAAACTGGGTTAGGAAGCAAAGCCAAAGCCTGAAAAAATTCGTAAAGAAACACAAAACTGCGATCCTTATTGGAGCGGCTGTTGTAGTTGGAGTGACAGTTGCCGTGGTCGCGATTGTAGCGGTTGCTGGAACGACCGCTGCTTCATCGGCTGCCGCGGCTGTAGGCGCGGCTGCCTCGAGATTAGCTGCAGGAACAGATGTAAAGCCTTCTTCGCCATCGATTTCTCCGCGACCTCCTGAATCGCCGATTACGCAGGGCGCGCCCATTGAAACCCTGCAATCAATTGAAGAAGTCTTGTCGATGCCCGAACCTCTTCCCCTGACTCGGATCATTCAGGATGAAACGGCCCCAATTCGAGAGGCTCTGACCCAGGCTGCTTTGATGGAGCCATCCATTGTATCAAACGAGCTAGGAAGGAAGTCGTTGGCTGAACAAGCCAGAGAGTTGGGCTCCCATATGGCGCACAAGGTTTTGGATGAGATTGCAGAGCTAGGGTCGATCGCTCCTCACTTATTGGCTGAAATCTCCGATATCGGAGCAAGATTTGTCCCAGTAGGTATGAGTCTGACAACGATTGATGGGGAACCTATTGGTCCTGTTGGAAACTATAACGACACCGTGCTGAGCCTGCACGAAGTCATCGATGGTGTGTTTTCCACGGATCAAGCTGAGTTCTATACTCCCGAATCCAAAGCAAATGACAAGAGTATTGATTTTGCAGTCGGTGTGCTTCCGCCTCCTTCACTGTTTAGTGGGCTTGCATCCGATTTTAAGCAATTGTCGGAAGCAGGAAAGATATTGGATCGGAGAGGGTATACGAGAGCAGGAAGGTCTCTAGCAAAGCATGGGGGCAGACGTCCTACCTTATTCCCTAAGGCATACGGCAATCCTGCTCAAATCAACAAGCAGGGACAACTGCTCTTAGAGGAAATCTTAAATGATCCTAATCGGATTATTTTAAAAAATGACGTTGGTGGAATAGAAATTTATGCCTCTAATGGCAGAGGAGCTTATTATAGGGAAGACGGAACATTTAGAGGGTTTATTGAATATGGTCGCAAATAAAGGATTTTGTTTAAAACTCTGTAGTGATTTAGATTTCGAAGGAATGGTTGTGGACATATGCTTTGATGATCAACCTATTGCTTCAGTTAACTATGATAATGGAATTGATAGCATAGAAATTGAAATTGTCGCTACCTCCAAAGGGCTATTTAAGAAGAGCTTTCCGCTAGATGATTTTATTAATATATTAGAATCTTCGAAGAAACTCGCTATACAATGCGCGAAAGAAGATGAAGAGAGGAAACAATCTGAATAACAAGTTTATCATCGAATTATCTAGCGACTTGGATTACGAAGGGATGGTTGTTATAGTCAGCTTTGGAAACCAAACAATAGCGAACATAAACTACGAAAAAGGAATTGATAACATAGAAGCTGAGCTGTTTCTATGCAATGAGACTATCGAGAAATTAAAGTTCCCTCTAAATGACTTCCTTCTCGTAATGGAAAAGGCCAAGAAACTCGCTATCCAATGCGCCAAAGAAGATGAAGAGAGGAAACAGTCTGATACGGATGAAACCTAAAAATAGGATCTGACGGATTTCACAGAAACTCCTTTTTATTTTTATCCTGTCTATCCTAATATCCTGTTATTTTTTTTTAGGCTGATATATATACAAAAAACTTCAAAAATTGGCATCTGCCATCAAATGTGTATAGTTCTTTGTTTCTTTTAATTCCCGAGTGGATCATGCTATCTCTGCATGTTTCGCCTAAAATTTCTTATTTTTATCTTCTTGACCGGAGCGGTTTTTGGAACCGAGGCCGCGGCCAATGGCGAAGAGCGCCCTTTGTCGATCGTGATCTTCGGCGCGACGGGCGACCTGACGGCTAGGAAAATCGTTCCGGCCCTCTCGAACTTGGCGGCAACCGGATCCCTTCCTGAGCAATTCTCGGTCGTGGGGGTTGGGAGAAGAGAATATTCTCATGAGGATTTTCGAAAACGCTTCAAAGACTCCGAACTCACAAAACACCTCTTCTATGCCCAAGTGGATTTCGAAAATGGGAGCGGCTACGATCGTTTAGAGGAGATGCTCGAGGGGTTCGACCTCGATTTCGGCCAAGAGAGCAACCGGATCTATTTTCTTTCGACCCAAGCCAGATTTTTTGCCCCGATCGTCGAAGAGCTCGCTTCCCATGCCCTGATCGCAGGCCCTGAGGAAAAACATTGGACCAGAGTGATGATCGAAAAGCCATTCGGCCATGATCTGGAATCGGCGGTCACCCTCCAAAACCAATTAGCTCTTTCCCTGGCCCCAAACCAAATCTACCGGATCGACCATTACTTAGGGAAAGAGGGGGTGCAAAATATCCTCTCGTTTCGAAAGGCAGGCATATTCGAGTCTCTTTGGAATCGGCGGCACATCGACCATGTTCAAATTACGATGAGCGAAGAGCTGGGGATCGGCACGCGGGCCCGTTTTTGGGAAGAGACGGGGCTTCTTAGGGACGTCGTCCAAAATCACCTCCTGACAGTTTTGTCGCTTTTGGCGATCGAGCTCTCTGGCCAAGATCTCATTGCATCGCGAGCAAAACTCCTGCAAGAAATCCGGCCCATAGAACCAACCGAAATCGTCCGGGGGCAATACGGCCCTTCGGAAAATATGTTAGGATACGCGGAGGAGCCTGGCGTTCCGGCCAGCTCTTGGGTGGAAACATTCGCCGCCGCCAAACTATGGATCGACAACGACCGGTGGCGAGGGGTCCCATTTTACATCCGCGCGGGAAAACGGCTGGCGGAGCACCGGACCGAAGCCGCAATCTTTTTCAAAAACGATCCAAATCCGCTTGTGATCCGGATCCAGCCGGATCCCGGCATTTTTTGGAAGGGGAAAGACATCCATCCGTCGAGCGGCTCTTCCCGGGAAGCCTATGAAGCGCTCATCTTGGGCTGTATGAATGGGCAGCAAGACCTTTTTGTCGAAAAAGAAGAACAGTTCGCCGCGTGGCGCCTCCTCACCCCGATCCTCA
>CAYTXY010000030.1:0-13331 GCA_964441355.1 uncultured bacterium | reverse complement strand
ATGGTCGGCGACTTCGAAATCGCTGAAGCGGTCAATATGATCAAAAACGTCACCGTCCACCTTCCCAAAGAGGTTTTTAAACAACAAGGACGTACGACGACGCTCTGCTTGGAAGGAGTCTTCCCCCTTACACCGCCGCCACCCAACCCAAATCCACAATGCGCGCCCCAAGAAGGACTCTTAATCAAATAACTTAAAACAGGCAACACCATGAAAAAAATTTGCTTCTTCTTGTTCTTAACTGCCTCTCTTTTCGCTGAAATCATCATTCTCGACAATCAGAGCGCGTATCCGACAAAACAGTCGAAAATGGCCGTACAATGGGCCAATTCTGCAAGAGAAGTGGACGAGAATAATAAAACTCTGATGTATGGCGGAAAACTGAATCCCTCCACGCTGCAACCCATTACTCAAACAGGGGAAGTTAAACTCGCCACCCCTCTAAAAGCGCAGCAATTCCGCGTGCTGGTCTGGTCGAAAGGAACTGGCGAGCCCGATTACGTCACGAACTGGATCGACTTTGTACAGGGCGCGACCTACACGCTAAAAACTGACCATCTCATTCCAGCCGTGCTCATGCCGGGGAGCGGGTGTTGAGAGCGCGAAATCCCTGAGTCAAATGGGAAAGCTCTATGATCCCGTGCTTTCGGTGTATACAGCGGGGGTATTATCACTCACTCTAGCCCTGTCGGCTAAACCGAAAATTAAAGAAACAATAAAGAGCACTATAAATATAAAGAACAGTATCTTCGCTATGCCCATAGCGATCCCTTCGACCCCTCTGAATCCAAAAAATCCTGCGATGAGGGCGACGAGCAAGAAAATAAGAGCCCAAGCCAACATAAATCCTCCAAGTTTTGAGACTACTTTCCATCTATACTTCCTAAATAAATTGATCAAGTCTGAGAAGGGAATCGACAGACTTAGTCAGCCTTTCTTCTTTTCTCTTTATGCTCATCTTACAAAGTTAGAACAGCAAGACCTCTGTGCTAGACAAAATTGTTACAAGAATAAAACCTTCATTAACTTTGTTTCGTAAGTTAATTGCTCACTTTTTCTTAAATCTGGATTTCAGCTTTTCCTTTCCTTTTAGAGACTTTCTATTTTCTAACTCGCTCTCATGACCATAGTGTCCGCCAAAGCCGCTGATCAGAGGATCTCCCCTCTCGAAATTATGCCGCTCTCGATCTCGGTCTTGTCTATTCGGGTCTAACTTAGATTCATTTAAGGGAAAACTGGGGTATGTCGGGTCAGTTTTTTGTTTTATTTTCCGATGATTTCGTTTTGACATAAAACTCCAATTGCTCTGAAGCATCCTTTACAACTTCCCAAGGGATGCTCCTCGGCAATGACGGCCTTAGCATATCTTTAAGTCCAGAGGCACGAACATTTCCGAGGAGTGGCCAGAGAACCAATAGGTTAAAACCCTGGCTGCGTTGGCCCGTCTCTTCTTTCTTCGAAGGTTGGTTGAGTTGGCCCATCTCTCCTCACTCTTTCTTTAGAAGGAGAACAGGAAAATGCAATCAGGCCGGCAAAAAGACAGAAAACGATGGTTTTTTTCATAGCACCCCTAAGATTGGTTCACCTTCTTTACATGTGGAAAAAACAACATTTTTGTGTAGTTAAAATTTAAGCCGGTTCTCTTAAAGCGTTACAATAATTTGGCCAGGCCAGGCCCTACTCCTAGAGCGGGCCTTGGTATCAAGATTCGACGACATTCCCTAAAAAGTTCGCGGCGTCTTGCGACTCTATCTAGAGGCGTACTTTTGGCTTAAACTTCCTAAAGCCATAGAGCCAAGGAGCAATCCCAAATCCCGCAAAGCAATGTCGAAATATTGCCCTGTGAGAAGAAGGTTAATAATAATTCCAAAAAGCCAGATAGAGATAATATAGGCAAATATATTTGGCTTAAAAATCACTCCGATGCCTGCAATGATCTCAACAACGCCGACAAACATCATAAATCCATCGCTGTGGTAATGGATCATTTTCAGGGCGAGGGGAGAAAGATATTGCGACCATTGGGTCAGAAGATTCGCGAACTTATCGAGCCCCGACAGAATCGGCGCGACGACAAATGCGAACTGCAGAATACGAAAGGCTTGATAGGCTTTGTCATTGGTAAATTTAGGCATAACTTTCCTTAAATAATGGTTTTTCTCACTTTGCGAGAGGTGCTTTTCTCGCAATCACATAATGGCTGCTTGTCACTATTCTGAGACGGTCGGCTTCGACGAATGCCTTTCCATCTTGCGTCATACGGTCGAAGAGCGTTTTAAAATGGACAGGCAATAGCCTGCATTTGACAAGCCATTGGATTGCGCTTGTGACGCGGCTAAAGAAACGGTCGGTATTCTCAATCAAGGGCGCCTGCAATCCATCGATGCTGGCATTTTCATTGATGAGAAGCCGCAGGCCGGCATTTTCCGCCGCTCCGTTGAACTCCTCGATCGACGGCGTGCCGATCGCTCCAATCAATGGCTTGATCCGCCGCATCAAATCCGCATGATGAGGATCCGCCGGGTTGTAATTGGGAAGGCGTACCCAATCGAGGCAAGCGAATTTTCCTCCCGGCTTCAAAACACGATGAATCTCTTTGAATAATTGATCGAGATTCCTGCAATAGCTGAATACTCCCACATCATAGACCGCATCGAAATAGCAATCGGGAAAAGGAAGGGGTTCGTTTAAATCGGCGAGCTTGAATTGACAGGATATGCCATTTCCCAAAGCATATCTTCGGGCGCTCTCCAGCTGGACTGTATCAATATTGATCCCAGTGACCTCCGCTTGAGTCAGAGTCGCGATATGGCTCGCGATACGCCCTCTTCCGCATCCGATATCCAACACTTTGTTCCCTCTGCGAATGCCAAGATCCTGGCTCATTTTCTTCTCAAATAGGATCTGGTTGGCAAATATGGATTTGGAAAGGTCCATAGCGGCGGGGATGTACATTTTTTCCACTTGGCCGATGGCTAACAGATGATTCAAAACGCTATAATAATTGATGACACGCTTTTTAACCTCTTTATAGTAATCTAAACCAAAATCATTAATTAACTCAGCCTCATTTTTCCAGTCATAATTGTATACATTATATGAATCGACGAAGGAATTTACTTTTTCTGGAGGGAGAGTATAGAGCGTTTTCATCGACCGAAGAATGGTCGATATCCGATAGGACCAATAGCGTAGTTTCGACAACAACATAGGCGTCTCCATTTATAGAGGCGTCTAACAAAATGGGGAATCTATAGATACCTCTAATGCCTATCTACTAATGAACGGGAATTTAATCAAGAACAGGACTTTGATCTATTGAGATTTAAGGTGCCGTTCGAATTGAAGGGCGGAAGGGGCGGCAGACAAAGCCGCGTAAGCAAAAGGCAGAGATCAGGTGTCTGTGATGTCTACCCAAACCTTTCCAGTTCTAACATTTGCTGTATAGGACAGCTTTTTGCAGTGAATGATGTGGGGATTATGAGGATCGGTAGATTTCTTTGCATCAATGAACCCAGCTTCAATAGATCCTGTAATGATCGGAACTCCCACTTCATCGATATGAATATTGGCAATGACACCTTTGGTTATTTTTGTGGGATTTTTGAGCGTACTATCTTTTTCCATACACTTGTTTGCCCAATTTGTGAAAACATGGCTGGACAACCGGTGACTGCTAAGCTCCAGAGCTAAGATTCTCTCTCGTTCATTAGGAATTGCGATTTCGAATGCCGTAAATACATCTGCGGTAGAGTCCTTATCGAATTTCTTCCCATTCAACCACACGACTCCTGTGCGCCGTAGATCGGTCGATAACCGTTGCCGGGCTTGTGTTTCATCCTTGGATTGAGGTTCTATATCCGATTCCAGCCGATTGCTCGCTTTTTGTTGACTCGGAATGCTGACTATTACGTCACGCGGTTGCGGCCTTTGTTGTTGGGGAACGCTTGATTCGCCCAGCATGCTTACGACCAGCTTTTTAGGTAGCTTGTACTTTGCCTCTCCTTCAATTAGGCTGTCAGAGGATCCCTCTCCTGCTTTTTGAGCAACTTGCCCCTCTGAACGCGCAACACATTGCAGCTCAATTGTGCCATACGTTTTACGCAGCCCAAGCAATCCGGGCTCTGATTCTTTAATGAAAAGGGATTTCTTTGTTGTCAGTGTGATTCCTGAGTCGTCTGTTGTAATTTCATATTTATCTTTGTCAGCATCGACTAATTTGACATTTAATCCAACTTTGCTTTCAAATTCATTTGCTGTGAAGCGATCCGTTGTCATCATTAGCAATGCACGAATGCAGTTCTTTTCTTTTTCTGTATAATGCGTTCCTTTGAAAACTTTACGTAAAGTAACATTATTTTTAATTTTTTCCTCAGCAGCTTCTCTTAATTCTGAATCACTAAAATACTCTTTATTATTAGGTACGTGGATTGCAATTTCTATTTTTTTTGGAAATTCACTATTTACAGCGGAGGTAATTACAGTCGCAATTTCACGGTCTCTCAGTATTTTTTGCCCTATCTTATACACTAGGGCTGCAACTCCAGTGGGAATAAAAATGACCGCGGCTTCCAAAATCAGTTTTGCCGCGACGAAAGATATCCCCAATTTGAATAGACCGACTGCAGCGATGGTGCCATAGATAGCAAGAGGAGCGCCCGGGATAAAAAGGAGGGCGGCGGCAACAATTGCAATGACAGCGACAGTTCCAACAATTGTAGCGATTCGCACCCTACGTGCATTCCAAAAACCCTCCTCTACGGGGGTGTTGTTTTCTAAGGCTGTAGCGCTAGTGCTATCGACCGCGCTGCTTGGCTTTGTTGTCATATAACGGACCTCATTTTGATTAATTAAAATTATACAAAATATTTAAATAATTATCAATAAAAAATATAAATAATGGGACAATTCATGTTATTGATCTTTAATGGGATCGAACACTTCCTGATGCGGCAATCCCAAAAATAATCCCGAAAATCATATAAACCGATATACCGAAAGAAGAACCCGCCATGCCCAAAAGCGCCCGAATCACGTTCGCACAGCTATTTAGCCTCAGCCTTCTTGTGGCTGTAGCGCTCCTAGGTCTCCTTTTTTACCTCCTCTTCCAAACTTCCCATGCATCCATCATGCAGGCGTCCAATAACTTACGGGGCGAGGCCAGCCGTATTCTTGCGGAAAAAGTCACCTCATACCTTGGCCAGGCAGAGCAGATCGAAGAGAGCTTCCAAGCTGAGGTGAACCACCAAGTCTTCGACCCCCAAGACGCGGCCGCCCTAGAGACCCTGCTATTTTCCTTGCTTTTGACAAACGACAATCTCTCCGAGATCTCCTTAACCTATGGAAATAAAATCGGAAGCGATGCGGAGGGCAATATCCTCCTCGCCCCTCAAGATCGCGGCGAAATGAGCCTCTTTAGGACAACCGGCGAAAGCGCCTCGCCGATCAATACGCGCTATACTCATCAAAAGGATGGGCGCTGGGTCGTTGATGCGCGGCTCCGCACGGCAAAAAACGATCTTTTCGGCGCGCCTTTGACTGAAAGGGTGGCAGGCTCTATTGCAGATCCCACGACGCATCCCACCTTCATGACCCCAGCGAAAGAGCAATTTGCGGGCAAAGAGCTCTGGAGCGACCTCCACTGGTCTCAAGAAGACGAAAACCTTCCTGAAAATGAGCGCCGGGTGGAAGTGAGCTTGCAAAAAGCCGTGAGAGATGCCAAAGGCGATTTTCTCGGGGTTCTCAGAGTGGGTCTCAATCGAGAGCAAATCGACAGGATCAGTCAGTTTAAACTCATCGCAAACGCCCAGAGCGACCTCCACGTCGTCTTCGTTGCCGATCGATTCGGCAATCTCGTCACTCGCCCAACCGGACGCGATTCTCTTCAGTCCATCCATGGGGACCTACGCTACTCCTCAGAAAATGCTTCTCCCGAGGTCCGCATCAGTTTAAAAAGCCCAAAACTCCAATTCGTCAAAGGCGGCGCCCCTTTGCAGTCTGGGGAGTTTGACTATCAGGGCAACACCTATCTTGTGACTTTTAGAGAGATTGAGGGATCTCAAGACTGGATCCTTGGGATCGTCGTTCCGGAATGCTACTACGTCGGCACACTGCTTGCCTTACGAAACCGGCTTCTCCTCGCGGCCAGCTTTATCATAGTTTCTTTATGCGTCGGCGGATATTTCATCGGCCGCGCCCTCAAAAGAGGGCAAGCGCAGGTGCTTGCCGAAACGACGAAGATGCATCAGTTCGACTTCACCCCAACAGATCCCCGCTCCGTGTTTCGGGACGTCTATGAAATTCTCGCCAGCCTCGAGCTTGCCAAGACCGCCATGCGGGCCATGAGCAAATATGTCCCCGTGCAACTCGTAAGGCAGCTCTATCAATCCGAGAAAGAGCCGGTACTTGGCGGAAGCGAACAAGAGGTTGCCATCCTTTTTACCGATATCCAGAACTTTACCTCTTTTGCGGAAAAGCTCCCTGTAAACGATCTCGCTGCCGCTCTTGGGGAGTATCTGAGAGCGATGACCCAAATCATCCACAAGAGTCAAGGCACCATAGATAAATACATCGGGGATGGGATCATGGCTCTCTGGAATGCCCCGACTCCAGTTCCAAACCCCGCTCAGATCGCTTGCCAGGCCGTGCTCGATTGCGCAGCCGCGCTCCATGAACTCTTCGCATCGCCGGGGTGGCAAAACCTCCCGCGCTTCGAAACAAGGTTCGGCCTCCATAAGGACCGGGTGTTGGTGGGAAACTTCGGCGCCCCGGACAGGCTCAATTACACGGCGATCGGCAATGGCGTCAATATTGCATCGCGCTTGGAGAGCCTCAACAAACAGTATGGAACCGCCATGATCGTAAGCGAAGCGATCTTCGAAGATGCCAAGGAACTTTTCACCTTCCGCCTCTTAGACCGCGTGGCCGTACGAGGCGAGACCGAAGAGATCAACGTCTATGAGCTGATCGGCAAAAAAGGGGAACATCCCGAGATGGCGGAAACTCTGGCAAAGTATGCTAAGGCAATGGAGGCTTACCGAAGCCGCCGCTTCCAAGAGGCCATCGACCTCCTCAAAAACCAACTCAGCGACCTTCCGAGCCGTACTCTCCACGACCGAAGCATTGCCTTCTTGCAAAACCCTCCGTCCGCTTCTTGGAATGGGGTCTATACCCAAACGATTTGATCCGAAAAAAACTATAAAACAATAAAAATTTCGCATACACTCAGGGCCTTTTGAGGAGATCCCTATGAGTTTTTTTGGAGGCGTTAAGAAACAAAAAGCAGCTCTATTCCTAGGATGCTTGCTCAATATGAACGGTTTGGTTGCCCAGGAACCCCCCATTCATAAGAAAGTGATCGTAGGCAGCGGGATTATCGGAGCGATAGAAGCCTACAATGCCTACCTTGACTCCCTAAAAAGCGGCACACCGGTTCAAGTTACGATTTATGAAAAAAGCCCAACCTTCAGAGAGGGAGCGACTACCAATACAGCTTAACACATCTGCCCTAGCCTGACGCCCGATGAAATCCTTTCGGTTGTGCCTCGTGGCTCGGAACTCGTTGAAAAATTGCAATTTCTATTCAATCAGCCGGGAGGAATCCGCGTAGACGATGTTTGGGAGTCAATGAATCGGACGTAGCTCTTCGGTTTAAAGAAGCGGTAGCGCTCTATGGCCAAGATCCAAACCATGGAGATCGGACACAAAACTTATTGCAGCTCGGTAAAATGAGCATGTGCCTTTGGCGAGATCTCTACGACCAGGCTGATCCAGAGGTGAAAAGTATCCTGGATCGATCCAATTTTAATTCTTGCCATGAGCCTAGCAATAAGAGCCAGACTGCCTTGCACGATGGGTATCGCATCGATTTGATATATGAATTGGGTGATGCGGAGGAGCGGGCTCGAGGGATGCGGGAAACGTATACGCAACTCGGCTATACTCATTGTAAACTCCTCACGCCAGACGAAGTCATAGCCATTGATCCTTACCTTGCCCATTTCTGTATGAGCCATTCTGAGCTCACGGAAACAAACTCCCGCGTCTGGAAAAGGGATGCAGCGGCCTTGTGGCGGCCAGGGGGATGTTTATCCGTTCTCGACTTGCTGCCACCCCTCTATGAGTATCTCAAGAAAGCCATGGGGACTTACATCGATGCCTCTGGGCAGGTGCAAGATTGTTTTACGGTTCAATACGAAAGAGAAGTCACAGGAGTCGCGTTGAACAGAGATCAGATCGCAGGGTTGAAATTCAAAGACGGCTCTACTTTCTTCCATGATCCTGACAATTGCCATTATGTATTTTGTCCTGGAGAATCCGTTGGTACCTTGGGCAAGCTTGGCTTTGACGAACCTGTTTTTTCAGGATTTGCCGGCGCTGCCATCACGTTGAATATCCCCCTTCTCACCGATCAGGTGGAAATGTACAAGCATTTTAGCCACTGCATGGAAGTCCATAAGGTTGGGATCGTCCTTGCCTGGCAGGCGAGATTTGTAGAAAATCGGCTTCTTTTGCAAGCTTCAGGGACGAAAGCTTTTTATGGCGATCAAGCGCCGAACAACAACCAGGCTTTTGCGAAAGACCGCCATCTCGTCCAGCTCAACATGCTGAACGATGTGCTCTCTGAAATGCTGTCGATCGCTTTTGGCAGGGATACTAGGGAAACGCGCCTTACATTTAATGACCTAGAGGAATTGGAAAAAAAAGGCATTTTAGAAAGATGGGTCGGCAGACGCGCGGTCGCATACGATGGGTTCCCAACGCTTGGCGCTCTTTACTGCAAAGGAAATAAAGTGATAAACGCCCGGTGCACCACTCACATGGGGTCTGGCGGCGTCTCCTTTGCCCCAGCGGCTGTTGAAATGAGCCGCCGAAGCGAACTGTCGGACGATCCATTCACTTTGAAGATCCTCCAATATGCAGATTCTAGGAGATAGTAATAGTAGAGGTCTTCAACCTCTCTAGTAAAAGGACAGGAAGCGGTCGATCATGGCGTTGACTTGGCTAGGGACCTCTAATGGCGCCCAATATCCTGAGCCAACGACTCTCCCCGTAACTACATGGGGGATGTATTCTGAAAGATCGCGGCAAAAGGGGTTCGTGGTCAAGAGGTGGAGGACGGGCATTTTCAGCGCCTTCAATTTTTCAGAGGCGCCTTTATCCCAGTTCAAAAAAGCCTTGAAAGTCGCGATGTAGATGTCTCGGTCGATCAACTCGTAGGCCTTTTCGACGATTTTTCGATCTTCTGGCAGCGGTGGGAAAAGAAAGATCTCTTTGGCGTTTTTTTTCCCATACGTCTTCGGCGGCAACTCGCGAAGATCCTTGATGAGCCCCTCCACCCAATGAACCGATTCGGGAGGAAGCAAGATGGGAGGCTCAATCAAGACTAAGTGGGAAACGAGATTCGGATGAATGTTGGCCACTTCCACTGCTAAATTGGCCCCAAAATTCAATCCGACTATGGCCCATTTCTTGCGGCCTTGCTTCATCAAAAGCTCGGCAATCATCTCTCCTTGCGCCTCAACACTGTAATCGCCGTCGGCGCGGCTTTCGCTTTTTCCGTGCCCTGGCCAATCGAAGGTGAGGGCAACGCCCTGTTTTTTCAGGTGGGCAAAAAGTTTACGCATGAACAAGTGATTCGCCCCCGCATTGTGAAAGAGAGCAAAATGAGCAGCTCCACGCCCTTCTTTTTTAAAGAAGATGGTCTGCTTAGGGCGGCTGGTGATCTGCAAGGAACCCTTTGTACGCATCGACGTCCGATTTCACGACGTCCAAATTATCATCTGTCGGATTTTTCATGTACTCCGCGATGGCTTTATTCGTTTCTTCCAATAGCTTTTTCGCCTGCCGCCTTAGTTCAGGATCTTGGAATGAGTTGATGTTTCTCGCAGACTTATGCAATGCATCTTTGACTTCCTGGCTTCCGACTTTCTTATCGCCTTTGTAATAGGCTATAAATCCGCTTTCCCCCGCTGTCTCTAGATCGGCCAGGGTATTTATAATAGCTTGATCTTTCGGATGAATCTTCATTGGAACCTCATTTTAATTACAATTTATATGAAAATTAATTATTAATAAACACACTTTTACAAGCGTTTATCTAAGAACTGCTTATAATTTCCACTCCACGGTAGCTATCTTCTCGATAAAAGTCGGGTCGTGCGAGACACGGCCCCTTCGAATTCGTTCGTTACATTGTATAAACGCCTAACGATAATAGATTTACTAATTAAATTGCGAACAGTACCGGTTTATGGTACTATCAACTTGAGCCCACGAACAGAAACTTTTGCTCCAGCGACAAGAAACGATGACAACGATTTAACGATAAGAACGATAAAAAAACGATAATGGAGGAATCGGCTTTGCCGTGCACTCTCTTATCGTTTAATCGTTTTATCGTTTCCCCTGCTTTAGGCGCATGGTTGTCCTGTACTGGGCAATATACAGGAGAAAAAGAAGCATGATGAAATACAAAGGATATATCGGGCATGTCGAATATGACGATGAAGCCAAAATTTTTCATGGTGAAGTTGTCGGTCTGAGCGATATTATCACTTTTCAAGGGAAAAGCGTCGAAGAACTTGAGCAAGCATTTAAGGATTCAGTGGATGATTATCTTGCCTGGTGCAAAGAAAGGGGTGAAAAACCTGAAAAAACATTTTCGGGTATATTTAATCTTCGAATCCCCCCAGAGTTGCATGCAAAACTCGCCTTTCAGGCAAAAACAATGGGTATCAGCTTGAATTCATATGTCACTGAAAAACTCCGATCTGCTATTGAGTAAGAGCTCTTTGGTTGAGCTCGATTTGCAAGCCGGCGACCGGCTCATCATTTTCCTGGCTCAAAGAGACTGTGAGGGTCCCTGTAAAAAACTCTGAAAACCCTTTCCAGGTTTTGAGGTCGGTGCTGAAAAGGAAGTTCTCCTTCTCAACACAACGAACATAGCAAGTTTTCAAAAGTTTAAGCGTTGGTTGCGCCATGAGCGAGGGTTCCAGAACAAAGAACTCCCCTAGCAGATTGAGGGTCAAAGGGATGCTGACCCCCTCCGGGCATTCCAGGATGAAATGGCTCATTTTTCCTTCAGAAAAGTCATTGATCATCTGTTCATCGAGATCTACGATGCGAAGGATTTGACTTTGCGATTCCGTTGCGAGCGAGGCATCTGCCATAAGCGGAGCGGCCCCGCCGAACATCATCATTGCCATGGCGATTAGTTTTGCATTTTTCATGATTTCTCCTTGGGTGTCAGACCATTTTAACGCAACTCCGCCAAAATTGTCACTGAACATACAAAAAGAAGCTCTTGAGGTAGGAGCTTTCGGGATGGAAGAGGGAGATGGGGTGGTCGAGCGCCTGACGGTGGCGGCTTAGGATTTGTACGCGGCGGTTCGATTCCAATGCGGCTCGAAAGAGGATGTTTTGAAAAAGGGGCTCGTCGACATGATAGGAGCAGGAGCAGGTGAGGAGCAGCGAGCGGGAGGGCATTTTTGAAAGAACATGCCGGTTCAGCTCCTTGTAGGCCCTAAAGCCTGTTGCAATATCGCCCCGTTTTTTCACGAACGCGGGAGGATCGAGAATGACAAGATCGTAATCGAGACTGGATGTTTTGAGAAATTCGAAAAAATCGGCCTCGATGAACTCATGGTTGGAGAGGCCGTTCAAAGCGAGGTTTTTTTCAAGGGGCGCTTTGCAACGGGCGCTGATCTCGACACTGTCGACATGGCTGGCCCCGCCGGCAAGCGCTGCGATACTGAATCCGCCGGTATAGGCAAAGCCGTTCAAAATCCGGCGCTGAATGGCATGCTCCCGGACGAGCGAGCGCATCTCCCGCTGGTCGAGAAAAAGTCCCGTCTTTTGCCCGGTTTGGATGTCGACTGAAAATTTAAGCCCATTTTCTAAAATTTCCACTTCCGGGCTCTCTATTCCGTAGAGATGTCCCCGGACCTCCTCGAGACCGCTTTTCTTGCGTAAGAAAGAGGTCGACTTCTCGTAGATCGCTTTAGGGTTGCATGCCTCGATGAGAAGCGAGACGATGAGGTCTTTGAGGGTGGCTAGCGCCGGATGAGAGATCTGGAGGACGAGGACGTTTGCATAGGAATCGACGATCAGCCCAGGAATCCCATCCCCTTCGGCGTTGATGAGTCGGATCGCGTTCGTCTTTGCGGGGTCGAAGATGCTGCCGCGCAGCTCTAAAGCATGGCGAAGCCGGTTTCTCAACGCCTCTTCGAGAGACTCCTCCCCAAAGGCGATCATGTGGCCTGAGATCGAATGTCCCTGGCTCAAAAGGGCAATCCCAAGAGGGGCGCCGGCGGAGGATTCCACGACAGCGAGATTCCCGCCCTCTGGAAAAGTTGCAATCGCGCCGGAATAGATCCAATGATGATGCTGAAGGATCGGCTTCTCTTTGCCTTGCTTTAACCGGAGACGAGGGAGAGTTTGCATGAGTTTTTCCGCTTAAAGGGTGCTTTGACGACCCTTCCGATCAAGTCATAATCGGAGGTGTCCGTGATCTCCACATCGTAGAGTCTGCCAAAGGCATCGACGCCTCTTCCATCGTTGATGATGATTTGCCCATCGATCTCAGGGCATTGTCCGCTATGGCGCGCGCGGAAAAGGAGCTTCGATTCGGGATGGTAGCCTTCGATGATCGCCCTGAAGGAAGAGCCGACTTTCAATTTATTTCTCTTGACCACCATTTTCAGCTGCGCGGCGGTCAGGCGCTCAAAACGGTCCCGCTTCACCTCAATAGGTACCTGATCGGATAGTTTTGCCGCATAGGCCTCTTTTTCTAAAGAGAACTGAAAGACGCCGACATGGTCGAGAGGCACTTTCTCAACGAAAGCGAGGAGCTCTTCGTACTCCGCCTCGCTTTCCCCGGGAAAGCCGACCATCAGGCTCGTGCGGATGGCGACGTTGGGGATCTCCCGCCGAAGCTGGTCGATCGTGGTTAGAATTTGAGCTTTAGAAGTGGTCCGATGCATCGCTTTCAGCACGCGATCGTTGATATGTTGGATCGGCATGTCAAGGTAAGGGCAAATCCGGGGATCGCTCTTCATCACCGCGATCAGCTCCTCATCGATCTCGTCAGGATAGAGATAGAGAAGACGGAGCCAAAAATCTTGTTCGACTTTGAGCATCTCCCGCAGCAGCTTGGCAAGCGCCCCCTTTTCCCGCCGGTCCTTGCCGAAGTCGCCTAAATCTTGCGCGATTAAGATGACCTCGAAGACCCCCTGAGAAAGCAACGCTCGGAATTCTTTGAGGATTTGGGCCTCGCTTTTGCTCTTGAGAGGCCCTTTGATCGTCGGAATGATGCAGAAGGCGCACCGCTT
>CAYTXY010000029.1:12566-13829 GCA_964441355.1 uncultured bacterium | reverse complement strand
CGATTTGGTCGGCTCTCTGGAATTGCGAAGAGTCGGAGCCAAGAGCAAACCCGGCGATCCGGAACTGGATCCAGATGGGACTTCCTGAAACGATCTCATTTTGCTTTGGAATCAAGATATTGAGCATCACCGTATTCGACTCCGGAGTCCGCGCGACCTCCATGACCCGAATCTCGCCCTTCCCTCTGGAAACTTCGGCCACAGGCTGGGAGACACCAAATAGCGACCCCAAAAAAGCAATAGGGGCAGTAAGAATAATCAAGGAAATACGCATGGCATGACTCCTGGTCAGAGTATAGGGTTCTCATAGCTCCCCTCCATTTAAAATGTCAAATCTGAAATGCCCAGGGCGAGCGCATCAAAATATAAACTACAACGAACGCCATACTCCCATCTCCAATAAAAATTTTACTAGAATGCATGTCATTGATCCTAAATAATTTTCCTTCAATAGAACGCAAAGCTATTTTTGCACTATAATTTAATCAACTTTCATGGTAAAATTTTGGCATTAAAAATAAAGCGAGAAGAGTTCATGTCGTTGTCATTAAATTCCAGTCAGAAGATATTCGATTTTTATCAAAATTACATTTCCGCAAATACTTATAGTTATTCCCTGATCCCTGAATCCAAAGCGTTCCTTCTACGAATATTTGAAGTATTTTCAGATGTATTTGCCGATACTTTAAGCTCCTGCAGTCTAGCGGCAGAGTGCGTCAAAGGATCGGGCCAATGCGAAGCTACCTGCATAGGTACCGATATTGAAATAAGACTTGGTATAGAGAAGTTATATAATTGTTTTAAGATTTACCGTAACGGAGGGCTTGAGATTAAAATTTACCCTCCATCAAAACCCGGCTCCTTAGGTTTTAATCTATATTCCTGGGAGCCAGAGTTTTCACTATTTTCCAGGCGTCCACAGGAAATGATAAGCTACTATCATGTTTGTAATTCATCACCTCCTGGTTCAGCTAAAGTAGATAGTCTAAAAACGTGGATGAGAGATGGCGTTCAGAAATGGTCGGATCTAGAAAAACACGAGAATCCTGATAAAAAGGATGTTTTATTCGAAGATGAAACTGTGAATTATTTTAAATCGTCATTTTTGAACTGCTTAAATAGATATAGATACAAGATTTTAGCAAACTCTAAACAGCAAGCTGCATCCGCCGACCAACCCTCTACTACACCAGCTCAAAACGCAGCGCAATCTAGCGCGTCTACAAATCAAAATGATGCGCCTGCGGCCCAAACGAAAAAAGA
>CAYTXY010000029.1:0-12466 GCA_964441355.1 uncultured bacterium | reverse complement strand
TGCGGGCAAAAATACCCCACCCGCTCAGCCTAAGCCGGACCAAACTACAGGAAAAGTCGAACCAAAAACCGATCAACCAGCCAATGCGGCGAAATCTAGCGCGTCTACAAATCAAAATGATGCGCCTGCGGCCCAAACGAAAAAAGATGACAAACTAACACCGCCCGATATCGCTCACAAGAAAATAGACCCGGATGCGGGCAAAAATACCCCACCCGCTCAGCCTAAGCCGGACCAAACTACAGGAAAAACTGACACAAAAACGCCTTCCCCTAAACCGAATCAGCAATCCTCTCAGCAGTCTCAACAAACCGGTTCGAATCCAAATTGGCTCTTAGGGCTAGGCACAGTTGGCGGCGGAGCTGGGCTTGCCGGGCTTTTCACATGGCACAAAGCTCGAAAGCGCGAAGCGCAAAAACAGAAAGTGCTCCAAGTTAGAGCGAGCGCACCAAAGTTAGCCACCAATAGAAATCTGTGGAGATAGTCTAATTGTGAAGCGCTGCTTTAAACGGCCGACTCAGTAGTGATATTTTTTTTACTTTTATTAATTCTTGATTTCGTGTAAAATACTTCCAAATAAACAATTCATATTTGGTGATTATGAATCCTGTAATTTCAAATTCACGCTCTACTATTACGCGTTCTATCCCGGCTATCCCAGAATCTTCTAAAAATGATTTAACTCTAGCCATCGACGAGGGTCAAACGGAAAAGGTCCTCGCGATCCTGAAAAAAGGGGACTTAGCAAGCCGCCCCCTCCCGAATGGTCAAATGCCGTTCAATTACGCCATCCGCAACCAGCAACTCCCGCTCGTCGAAGCGATGTACAAGGAATTGAAACTGGACATGGGCTCGAAAGACTGCCATGGCCTAACAGCGATCGACCACGCCATGATCGGCGGGAATAAAAAAATGATCAGCCTTGTTTTCGGCGCATCTCTTGGCCAGGCGTTGGATGCTGCGAAAGCTAAGATGACGACTCCAATACAGGATCTAGAGATCGATCGATTTGCAGGAGTGATCGCCTCTCTCCAATCTGGGAAGTATTTTCATACATGGCCACTGCCTGAGTTGCACAAAGCAGCAAGGGAAGGCGATCTCGCAAAGGTCAAGAAGCTCCTCGATCCGAAAGATCCCAACCCTTACGAACCTAAGGGAGCGACGCCCCTCCACCACGCCATATTGGCGGGGAAAGAGGATGTCGCCCTTTGGCTTCTCCAAAACGGCGCTAAAGCCGAACTCTTAACCCAAGGCAGCGGCCAATCTCTTCTCCATCTCGCTAGCCTTGGAGGGCATGCAAACCTCATCCCAACATTGGTTTCGAAGCATAAACAGAACCCGAATGCCGCCGATAAATCGGGAAAGACGCCTCTTCATTACGCAGTCGTCCAAGAAAATCTCTCGACAGCAAAAGCGCTGGTCCAACAGGGAGCGAGCCTTCAAACGGAAGGGCCAAACCCCTCCCCTCTCGATATTCTGATCGAGGTCGCAAGGCAGCGAAGCAACGCCCGCGATCCTCTCAATATTCCCGCCCTGCAATGGTTCATGTTGATGGGGATTTTCTCTACCTGGATTCAAACCCAGCACTATAACCTTCAAGATCATCCTTTGATGATGGGTCTAGCAGAAGTGGGAGTGATTGCGAGGATTCTCACCGCTTCATTCAACCTCAATTCGGATAAATCTTCCAAGTCGCTTGATTGCGCTCGATCAAGGGCCGCATTTTGGGGATCTTTGGCCGTCAGGTATTTACCGCTGCTTCTGCAACAGCACCCTCTTATATCTGGCAATCCCGCAGCAACTACCTTCATCACGGCCGTAGAGGCCGTCTCGAGCGCCTGGCGGACCTACCATGTCGTGAAAGGAGCCTGCAAAGGATTGTCTCTTAGCTGGCAAAACCGCTGCTATGTGGAGGAGGTACGCCCAATCCCAGCCGCCCTCATCCATTCTGTGGTTGCCTACAATGTCTTCGGCGACTTCATGAAAGACATCTCTTCCTTCCTGTAAAGCGGTTTGTCTTTAAAACCGCCACAGTGTTAACCTAGATCGGTTTTCCTCTATGAAAAGATACATTTTAACCCTAACTGGCCCTGACCGGCTGGGACTCGTCTCGAGAATTTCTTCCTTTCTTGCCGAAAAAAATGGGTTCATCCTCGAGCAGGCGCAATTTGGCGATGTCGAAACGGGGCAGTTCTTCATGCGCTGCCTCTTCGAGCCGCAAGGGGCGAGCTTCGATCGCTCCTTGTTTGAAAAAGAGTTCGCGCCGGTGGCGGCCAGACTCGACCTGAAATGGCGCCTTTATAGCTCGGAAGAAAAACCGCGGACCCTCGTTCTCGTCTCCAAAGAGGCCCATTGCCTCAATGACCTCCTCTGCCGGATGCGGTATAACGGGTTCCCGATCGATGTCTTTGCGATCGCGTCCAACCACGAGGACCTCAAAGCGATCTCCGATTGGCACCAGATCCCTTTCCACCACCTTCCTGTCGCTCAGGATAGCAAACCCATGCAGGAAGAACAAATCGCCCATCTTGCGGAATCGGCCGATCTCGTGGTCTTGGCCCGCTACATGCAGATCCTCTCCCCTGCCTTGACGCGGCGCCTTTATGGGAAAGCGATCAACATCCACCATTCGTTCCTGCCGAGCTTCAAAGGAGCCAAACCCTACCATCAAGCGTTTGAGAGGGGCGTCAAGCTGATCGGGGCGACCGCACATTTCGTCAGCGACGAACTAGACGAAGGGCCGATTATCGACCAAGAAGTGATCCGGGTCGATCATGCCCATTCCGTACAAGAGCTCGTCTCGCTGGGAAGAGACATAGAAGCCTTCGTCCTGGCGAGGGCCGTCAAGCACCTGGCCGAGCGGAGAGTCTTCCTGAACGGGAAGAAAACGGTCATCTTGCATTAAAAACGGCAACCCCCTATTGACCGTGGTATGCGGCTCTGGGTTTTTCTATCTCTTACACTCGTTTTTTTCCTGGCGGCCGGTTTTTTCTGGAGCGTGTCGGCCTCTGAAAAGAGTTTGGTTGCTTCCTTCACTTATGAAGGACCGACAAAACATGTCCCTGGCAACCCGCACCTTGTTCGCGTTGAGGTGCTCATGCGCGATAGCCCTGTGGCCAGGGGCGTCCGGATCAAGAGCGTCGAATTCAACGGGCAAGGGATCCCTTTGCAGACGCCCGACATTTATGGAAACCGCGGCACCGGGAGTTTTCAACTCGCGCCGGGAAAATACAAGCTTCGCTGGGTTGTGCAGAGGGATAAACTGATCTACCCAAGGGTCTTGACCCATGAGGAAGAAGTGCACATCGATCCCCGCGACCTCTGGCTCCAAATCGAAATCGTCGGCGAAGAAGCCACGATCCGTTAAAAAACATCACAAGGCGATTTTCAATTCTTCGTTATGTTTTGAATACGCAATAACAAGAAGTCGAAGAACTCGAGTGGTGGATGAAATCCTATCTCTTCCCCTGCGGCCTCAGCGTCCCTGCTACCCGCGCCTCGCGGGTTCTGCGCTGATGAAATTTTGAAAAGGAATCAGCAGCGGCGAGCTGAGGAGAGCCAATTTTCGATCTTATCCGCGACGCGTTTGGAGTAGAGAAGCGACATGTGGCCGATATCGTCAAGGATGTATTCCCGTTCGGGATGTTGCCCTGTGAAGGCCGATGAATAGGGCAGGACGATTTGATCCGCTTTCGATGCGATATGGTAAAACCGGACTTTGCGGTTTTTTCGAACGATCTCTTCCACCTCGCGGACAAAATCGGATCCCCGTTCCATCTCACGGCCGTTTTTCCCAATGGCAATCTGCGCCATCTTTGTTCCTCTCAGCGGAGAGCCGATCGTTATGACGTCGCCCACTTTACCGGGCCGGGCCAATTTTGCCGCATACCATGCGCTAGCAAGCCCTCCCATCGAGTGGCCGATCAAAGTGAGATCCTCTCTCCCTGTTTCTTTTGCGATCAGGGCCGCTTTCTTAGCGATCGTCTCTGCATGCTCGCGGATCGAGCGGAAGGGATGGCCGAGATTCAAAGTGAAGACGGGTCCAAAACCTTTTTGACAGAGCTTCCGTTTGAGATAAACCCAGTTCGATGCGTTTTGTATGTAGCCGTGGATGAGAAGAATCGGACGCCCTTCTTCAGGACCGCACTTACCGACAGACCATCCCACGATTCCAAGAGGCCTCATCAAAAAGAAGGCTGTGACGGCGATGGCTTCGAAAGCCATCGAATGGAGCCAGTAAACAGCCCGCTTCAAAGGGGCGGGAAGGAGAGAAGCGAAGGAATTCAAGATTTTGACCATCGCAAGGGCGCCGAGCGCGACGGTCGTAATCAAGAAGGCCTGCGAGGCTGCTGGGACAGAATGATAAGAGGCAAGATAAAATCCGCTCGCAAAAAGCGCCCCTCCAAGCAAAGCGGCACTTGAGAGGTAATTTGACTCTTTTTGCATGTTGCAGCAGTATACCAGGATCGCCATTTTGTGAGGGTTTATGAGGTCGATTTTGATCTTTGTCCATGACGTATATGAAGATCTTGAACTCTGGGTGCCCAAAATCCGCCTTGAAGAAGCCGGATTCAAAACGGTTGTAGCGGGCCCTCAGAAAGACGGGGTCCACTTAGGCAAACACGGCTACCCGTGTAAAGCAGAGATTTCATTTGACGCGGTAGACCCGCAAAGCTTCGATGGCCTCGTAATCCCGGGCGGCTACGCTCCCGACAAGATCCGGCGCATTCCAAAGGCGCTCGAGATCGTCCGAAAAATACATGAAGCGAAAAAATTGATCGCCTTCATCTGCCATGCGGGCTGGGTCCCCATCTCGGCAAAAATTGTGAAAGGAAAACATCTGACCGCCTTTTTTGCCATTAAAGACGACTTGGAAAACGCCGGGGCCATCTTTGCCGACAAACCGGTCGTCGTGGACGGCCATTTCGTCACCTCCCGAACTCCTGCCGATCTTCCCTTCTTCAACAAGGCGATCTTGGAAGTTTTATCGAAACATGTTTAAGAACCGAACCGAGGCGGGGCAGGCGCTTGCCGCCGCCCTCGAAAAATTCAAAGGCGCGAAAAAAACGGTCGTTTTGGGCTTGCCAAGGGGAGGGGTCGTCGTCGCAAGCGTTGTGGCCGAAACTCTCGGCCTTCCTCTAGATGTGCTGATCCCGCGCAAAATCGGGGCTCCCGACAATCCGGAGCTCGCGATCGGGGCGATCGCTGGAGAGGGGGTCATCCTCGATCAAGGGATCATCTCCGCCTTACACGTTTCCGAAGATTACATCCAAAAAGAAATCGCGAAAGAGAAAAAAGAAGCCGAGCGGCGCGCTCAGCTCTTTCGGAAAGGCAAACCCAAACAGGATTGGACAGGATGGACGGCGCTCCTTGTGGACGATGGGATCGCAACGGGCTCGACGATGCGCGCCTCCATTGCAGCCCTCAAAAAAATGCACGCGGCAAAAATCGTCGTCGCCGTTCCCGTCGGCCCGCCCGATACGATCGAGGAGATCAAGCGGGAGGTCGATGCCGTCGTTTGCCTCTACACCCCCTCCTCTTTCATGGCGGTGGGGCAGTTTTACGATCGATTCCCCCAAACGACAGATGTTGAGGTCATAGAGATCTTATGGAAGTCAAAATCCCCTTAGGCAAAATCGAGCTCTTTGGAGAGCTGACCATCCCTCCTCAGGCGGTAAGCCTTGTCCTCTTTGCGCATGGGAGCGGAAGCAGCCGGCTCAGCCCCCGCAATCAGTTCGTCGCCCGCTATCTGGAAAAGAAAAAACTAGCGACTCTCCTCTTCGATCTCCTCACCGCTGAGGAAGAGGAGGTTGACGATAGGACCCGGGCCCTTCGCTTCGACATCCCCTTTTTGGCAAAAAGGCTTGCCGCCGCGACCCTCTGGGCTGGGAAGCAAAGCCCGCTGCCGATCTGCTATTTCGGGGCGAGCACCGGCGCGGCCGCTGCGCTTGTCGCCGCTGCTGAACTAGGGGATCTCATCAAATCGATCGTCTCCCGAGGAGGAAGGCCGGACCTTGCCTTAGGCGCCCTTCCCAACGTTTCCTCCCCAACGCTACTGATTGTCGGCAGCGCCGATTATGGGGTCATCGAGCTCAATGCTCAGGCCTTAGCGAAACTCAATTGTGTGAAAAAGCTGGAGATCGTGCCGGGGGCGACTCATCTTTTTGAAGAACAAGGGACGCTTGAGATCGTCGCAAAACTCGCTGCAGATTGGTTTCTATCCGCTCATCAAATGTTGTGATCCGGTCGGGTGCGTTTTTCATTAGCCACTTCCGGAATTGGTGCGTCGCGCTCCACCATTCGTGCTGGAGTTTCTCTTTTTCCCAAAGAGCCTCGTCGTAATAGAGCCGTCCGGGATCGAAATGGACGACTTTCCCGTCCAGCACTCCGAAATTATCCTCTACGTTGTGATCAATGTCGCCGATCTTCCGATCGATCCGGGTCGCAATGAGAAAGAGGAATTGGTCGATGCGGGCATCCAGTTCCTCGGGCGTCATGGCCTTGAGAGCGGGATAGAACGGGTAGGCCTTCCTTTGCAAAACAAAAGGGGTGTTGTTTAAATCGATCCGATGGGTGCGGCCCAGGTTATCGGCGGCTAAGAGCTGGGGCAGCGTGGAGGGGCTTTTCCCTTGGTGCAAATAGACGATCCCCGTTTCCTCATGAAACGATTTCGCTGCGATCCCGTAGCTGAGCTCGTAAAATTGTCTTCTCTTCTCTCTTTTTATTTTCTCCTCCGGCAAGAGGACAGCCCAAAAAGGGAGCTTGAAATACTTATGGTTGAAAAATTTCACCACCCATTTTCCATCTTTGCTTTCGAACGCAAAAGCTTGCTTGCCTTTTCCTAAATAATGGTAGGGCTGGGACAGGGCTTGCGTCGCCTCTTCGCTTAAAAACCCGGCTGGCTCTCCAAGAAGCTGGCCGGAGATCGAATGAATCGAAAAAAAATCGGAGGTCAAATAGACCAGCGCTAGAATAGTCAGCAGGGCGGCAAATGCTCTCAGAACCTAGCCTCTTCGACTCGAGCTTTGAGACCCTCGAGATACTCAGGCCCATTTTTTTCGAGCCAGGCTTTAAGAGGGCGGATGTATCGATTCAGTTCAGCCCGCGCCGCCTTAGGGTCGGACAAATCGGGACGGGCCCGATAGTTGCCGAAATCAAACTCAATCGCTTCCTTCTCCAAAAACCCGAAGTTGCGCCAAAGACTCGGATCGGCATTCCCGATTCTCTTGCGAATCCGGCTCTCCAAAAGGGCGACGATCATTTCGATCCTCTCCGGCAGCGTTCCTTGTGCCTGGGCAGCAAGGAGGCCATCCTCAAGCGGCACAGCTTTTTTTTGCAGAGCAAAACGGTACTCATCCAGCGGAAGACGAAGAGACTGTCCCAAAGGCCCCTTGGCCTCTAAAACAGGGAGTTTTCCGGCCGTTTGGTTTAGGTGTAAATACAAGAGGCCGGTTTCTTTTGCAGCGGTAGACCCGGCAAGGAGGCACCCTTCGAAAAAGCGAAGAATTTTTTCCTGGGCGGGCCTTTTGGACCTTTGAATTAAAAGATGCCTCTGGTCGAAGCGGAAGAGTTTCAGGACAACTTTTTCATCCTGGCTTGAAAAGGCGTAGCATTGAGCGCCATTGCCAAGATAGCGGAAGGGCTTTGCCAAAATATCAAACGCCTCCTTGTCGGAGAGGATGGACTTTGCTTCCCATTCAGAGGAGAACGGAAGCTCAAGCCGCACTTTGGCGATCTTGAATCCTTGCGTGAGTCTCTTTAGCCCCGCCGGAACAGCGAGGAACGCCGAAACGAACAAGAAAAAGAAGACCCACTTCCTAAACATTCAGGTCTATGCTATCTCAAAGATCCTTTTTCATGTAGAAACGGTCGTGACCTTTGGGCGCATTTTCCAACACCCCAAAAATCGAATAGCCATGCTTTAAGTAGAAATCTTTCGCCTGAAAATCGAAAGTGTCTAGATGAGCAAGGTGACAGCGATGGGTCCGAGCATCCTTTTCTACATGGTCTAATAGCATCGAGCCGATACCGTGGCCACGGAAGCTCTCGTAGACATAGAGAAGCTCAACATGCAATATTCCCCAGTTCACTCGGTAAGCTTGAATACCGCCCAAAAGATCCCCACTTTCATTTTTGGCTGAAAAATCAAGCCTCTCTATTTTGGCCCTTGGGAGTTCTTTGGCCACCAGAATGTTGAACTCGGTGATGGCCTCTTCCAGTGCCTTTAGTTCCTGTTTCTTTGCTTTGGAAATCCGGCATTTCAGGGACAAGTATAACCCCCATCGATGATCCAATCGGAACCGGTCACATATTTGGACTTTCGGCCAGCGAGAAACACAACCGCTTCCGCTATGTCTTGAGGCTCGCCCATCGTTTTCATAGGAGTCCTCTCAATCCAGCCAGCATGCAATTCTTTTGCAAAATCTAGGATTTTCGTCTTGATGTATCCGGGCGAAATCGCATTTACCCGAATGCCGTGCGGAGCCCACTCGATGGCAAGACTTTTCGTGAGCATGCCGCCTCCCCCTTTGGAGGCATTGTAGTGGCATTGCTTTTGAGGGACAACGACAATATGTCCGCAAATGGAAGAAATATTGATGATCGATCCTCCACTTTCCTGCTTGATCATTTTTTTGCCCACCGCTTGGGCGCAAAGGAAAACTCCCGTTAAGTTCACGTCGACCATCCGTTTCCAATCTTCGTACGATAGGTCTTCAGCAGAGGAACCATGCGTCATGCCGGCGTTGTTGACTAGTATATCAATTTTTCCCCACCTTTCTACAACCTCGTCGACCATGCGAGTCACGGCCTCTGGGTTGGCCACATCGCATTGGATTGCGCAAGCATCGACGCCGAGCTCCTTCAGCCCCTTCGCTACCTCTTCCGCTTCCCCCAGGCTTTTATTTACAGCTATCGCCACGTTCGCCCCTTCTTTCGCAAGCGCAAAAGCGCAGGCCTCTCCGATTCCTCTCGATCCGCCGGTAACGATTGCCTGCAAACCGTCCAATTCACCGGCTCTACTACGGACACAAACTAGGAAGCTGAGAATCAGGGTTATCTTAAAAATCCGTTCAAACATACACTCTCTCCTTTGAAAGGCTAAGAGACTATGAAAAATGGGTTATTTTTCACAGTGAAAATTTCAGTTTTGATAGGTTAAGAGTCTAAAGACCGTTGCATAACTTCTAAGCTCCCAACCTGCAGACCCGAAATCGTTTTTTGGCCTGATTGCAAATTCGACGGAAGAAGCAGAACAGCTTGCATAATAGTCATGTATGGTAAAATCATGCCCCAAAAATTCGTCGGCAATTCCGAGAGTGCGTTTATTGTGATATCGATAGCAGAATTAGGGGTTCTTTCATTAGCCCGGGTTGAGGATGCCAAAGTGCTTATAGCGGCAAGTCGTAACGAAGGCGCCGTTTATGTATGTGGATATGCTATAGAACTGGCTCTAAAAAAAAGGGTTTGTGTTACCTTAGGCTGGATCGAGTATCCGGATGATGGAAAAGGACAGAGAAATATAAAACTTTTAAAACGCACGATCTGGAGATACTCCTGCACCTCTCAGGAGTAGAAAGTGTGGTGAAAACGAAATATCTAGCTGAATGGTCAGTGGTGGTCTCTTGGAATCCAGAGATAAGGTATTCGTCCGCAAAACAAAACAACGCACAGGCGATGATAGAGTCGACGGAAAAACTGCTGCAAATACTATGAAAGAAATTCTAGGAAAACTGAAATCGATTCTCGTTGATTTGGAAAGGGTTAGAGGTCCTATCTTGATCTTTGCGCTTTTTTTAAGAGAAGATCCTCTTGAAAAATGGGATATTGTAGTATGTGCTTCATGGCTCAGCTCTGCAGATATGAAAGCGTATAAGATTATCAGTGATGAGTTGCAGAAGGTTTTGACTCAAACTGAATTAATGCAGTTTTCTCGTTTAGTTATTCTTGATGAGAGTGACCCTGTAGTGTCTTTTTTGCAAGACTCATGTGCTATAACAAATGGTCATATCGAAACTCTTTCAGGAGATATCTTTTCTGAGAGATTTAAATTTACCATCAAGAGCGTTCATGTGCTTCGATGTCAAAAAAATCAAATACCTCCAAAAAAATAGTCGACAAATCTTAACCAGCTTTTCTTTGCTCCTTGTATGTGTTCGGCGCATAGCTAGAGTAAAGAGTAGTAAAAAAAAATTGATTCCGATACACTGCTTGGGGTGAAAATCTAACGAGGTGGCCTATGATGCACGATTGTCCTGTTCCTCCCACAAACCACTTTCACTTTCCTCTAAGCTTGGGCGCTATCATTAAACTCCCGCCGAATCCAGGAGTAGATGTGGCGTATAAAGACCTTGTCTGCACCCCGACAGACAAAGAAAAAATTGTCGAGCTCTTTACCACCCTTGCCGAGAACAATAAATTTTACCTTCTGTACAATCAAACTTACATAAGAGGCATTGGAGCGGAACTCAACCATGTCCATCCCCTCAAGCTCATCGCTATCAGCATGTCAACTCCTTATTTGAAAAATTGTTACAAGTTGATTTTTGAGGATTATTTCAAAAAAAGCGAGGTCTTAGGGGGATCGGGAGCCGCTCTCACTCGTGAAGCGAATAAAGGAAAATTGGATCAGTATCTGGCCCCGTTTGCCGAAGAAATGGGCATTCCCCTAAAAACTCTTCCCGCATTTGTCAAAGAAATGGGCCTTCCCCTAAAAACATTGCAAGACTATGTTGATGCGCGAGACTGGGAAGGCCTTCTCGTTTTCCTCATGAACTCCCCGTCAGCCCATTGATTCGAGCATCTGGGCGGCTCGATCTGTGTTTTCGCTCGCTTGAAAACATTTCTTCGCGATCGGGGCGATCGTTTCAGGCGTGACGATGCGGGCATTGCGCACTTTGCAAAGATAAAGGGCGTTAGCGGCCTCCCAACCGGGGATTCCAGCCAGCAGCTGCTCTAACGTCAGCTCTTCATTTTGGTCGGGATCTTTTTTCGTTTCAGAATGGATCCACATCTCGCCCGTGCCGATGCACATCAGCTCCATCGCCGTCTGGCCGCCAGAACGGGTGCAGGTCAGGTCGCTGCGGAAAAAGAGGCGAGCGATGCAATCGTCATTTTGGAAAGAAAAGGGAACGACCGTCACATGCCTCGGATAGTCTTTCATCTCCGCGATCGTGTCCGCCACTTTTTGGAAAAGACACTGGTTTTGGGACTCATATCCAGAGCAAAAAACAAAGAGGTGGCAGGGGATTTTCGGCGACACTTTCTGGCAAAGCTGGAGGAAATTCAACACATAATTGTAGGTCGCCTCGCTGGCGGGTTGAGATCCGAGAAGGATCGTGATCAAGCGGTCCTTGGGCGCAATCGAGAAATGGACCTCGCCCTCTTTCACCGTTCCTTGCAAGGCTCCCCTTTCAAAAGCCTTCTTCATGAGCTTAAGCTCTTCCTCGTTTTTGGTTCGGAGAAAGACCGGAAAGTTCTCTTTCACGCTTCTCTTTTTGTGCTGGAATTTTTTAAAAGACTGGCGCACATAATAGTCTTCGTAATGAATTTCTTTTTCGGAAAGGTTGCAATTCTTCTGCCAAAAATCTTCAGCGGTTTCCCCGTCTTCTAGGAGCGGCGCGATAGAGGTGAGCTGCAAAAAGTTACGGTCTTTTCTGCTCAAGGTTTTGATCGTCCTGAAAAAGTGGGTGGCCGACTTGGTCGGCAGGTCGACCAGGACCTTTTGCAAGCGGACCTGCTTGCCCCGTTTCCGGTTATAAATCCGCAAAGCCTTGATGATCGCGGAAGTCCCCAAAGGCTGGGTGTCGATGATGTGGTCAGGATCCTCCTTAAAAAGAGTCTGGAGGGCGCGAAGGAAAAAAACAGGCCAGGCGAAAAAATCGAGGATATACTGGTTTTGGATAAAGAAGCGGATGGCAGCGAGGTTCCCCTTCCTCTGAGCGCTATTGTACGACTCCGAACAAAAATGCCCGAAAACATGTCCCAACCAATCCTTTAGAACGTCCTTCCGCACGATGTGGACGTTGGGATCCGCCGCCCGGGCTTCCTGCTCCTTGGCGTTCGCAGTTTGCAAGAGCCCTCCCCCGCCGGTAGAGGTAATAATCAATAGCTTCTTCGGATTGAGGGGAAGGTCTCCAAACGGCATAAGTTCCTTTTTTCTCGTTTTTTCTATCTAGACGTACCGGCTTAGATCTTTACGCTGCGATGATGCCGCCCATAACCACAAAGGAAACAAGTTTGGCGCCGGTGTCGATCGCGAACAGTTTAAAAGGCTTCTTGCACCAGATGACACAGCCGATTTGCGTCGTCGCAACAAACCCGAGCCAGATCAGAAAGCCGATGAGCATCCCATCCGTGACATTCGTAACGCCGAGATTCCCTTCGAAAAATGAGAGGAAATAGGCGATGACCAAGGAGTTGATGAATCCATAAATCATCGTTAGGGCTTCAGGTTTCATGTCCTTTT
>CAYTXY010000028.1:0-14318 GCA_964441355.1 uncultured bacterium | reverse complement strand
ATTCAGGCGTACATAAATTTTGTGGCTGCCCGACGCCGCCAAAAATCAAATTTTGAGTTCATTTCGGTATATACTATGCAAATAACGGAAATCCATTTCGAGTCGATCGATTCGACAAGCTCTTATGCGAAGCGGGAGTGCGCATCATTCGCTCGGGACAAGATGACCGTCGTCACCGCAGACGAGCAGACAGCGGGCTATGGCCGCTACAAAAGAAAATGGGTCTCTCCGAAAGGGGTCAATATCTATGCGACCTTTTGCTTTCGATTGCCACTCAAAACCGTTCACATTTCGTGCCTTGCGGAGGTCATGGGCTATACCCTCGCCTCGATGCTCATCGAAGAAGGGCTTCACCCTAAGATCAAATGGCCAAACGATGTGCAGCTAGAGTCTAAGAAACTGTCGGGAGTTCTTTGCGAGACGGTTTTCGAAAAGGACGCCGTTCAGATTTTCTTAGGGATCGGGATCAATGTGAATATGGAAAAGGAGGCCCTCGAGAAAATCGACCAGCCTGCGACCTCTCTCAAAAACGAAACGGGGCGCGCCTGGGATGCAAAAGCCCTTTTGAAAAAATTGGAAACCCGCTTTATCGCCGATCTAGAGCGTTTCAAGAAAGAGGGCTTCATTCCCTTCAAGGGCCCCGTGGAACATCTCTTGGCTTACAAAGGAGAGAGAATCCGCTGCTTCGATGGAAAAAAAGAATGGGTCGGCGTCTGCCACTCGCTCAGTCCGGAAGGGCTCTTGAATCTCTCTTTGCCGGACGGGACTCTCCACGTAGTCCATTCCGGGGATATCTTCGCTAACTGAGAGAATGGCTCAACCATTCCGCCTCAAGACTCTTGCTTGAAAGATTGAACCTATTGCAGCGGCATATCCGGCGATCGCAATAGCAACACGCTGGATGCGGGATCCCGCCCGGAAGGCAGAGGCTTTAGCTTTCGGAATGCCTTTGTACACTAGATAGGTATAAGCGATGCCAGGCACGCTGAAGATCGCTCCCAACAGGGTATTTCGAGAAACTCGGTCCACTGCTTCAGGGAGGCTTGTGGCGTCGAAAAGCGAGGCATTCGACTGGATCATCGGCTGGTTTGACCTGATCAGGGTATAACCATTCGCAAGTCCAGGCCGCCGTAAATACTGCATCGTATGAAACGAATTGCGGAAATCTGCTTTGGTTCCGGAAGCTTGCACAGCTTGCCGGACAAAATCGATGCAGTTGTTCGTTAGCATATTAAAGGGAGCGGTCGCATTTCCAGATTTACAAGCTTCCTGAATTTTTGTTGCATACTGTCGAACAGCTTCCACCTTCTCTTTAGGCGCATAAACCGTCAGAGTAAGGCCGTTTGTCATATCAGAGATGACTTTATGTATAGAGTCATCGATCACCGTGCACGGCGAGGATTTAAAGGCAGCAGGCAGGTTTTTGCTTGCCGAGAGCTGTAGGGGAAACTGCGCGGCCGTTTTACTTTTATAAGAATCCCTAAACGAACTAGAACCTGGTTGCATTCCAAGAGTCGCACCACTCATTATACCGTAATGAGCCACTTGAAGCGCTGGATTCTGGGCAAAGCCTTCAGCAAACGCCTCGCCAACTCCCATTTCACGAAGATTATCTGTGGGATAGAAACCTAAATGGGCGTCACTAAATGCTATGCTGGCATGTCCAGGATTATGATAAATCGTAAAGGAGTCCAAATCTTTGCCGTTCGCCATTTGCTGAGCTAGCTTGGAAGCCTCCTGCCCAGGATAAGAATAGACCTCTCCATCATCGGTCATAACGACCGCGCGGCACCCATTTTGCGCGAATATCGTTTTATTAGGATCAAACCGGGATAGATCTGCCTGCGGGCCCCCGATGAAACAATCTCTTATTTCCTCCTCAAACGTGAACGTCCCATCGCTTGTCAAAATTTGGTCCTTGGGAATGTCTTTTGCGATCGCGTTTATCAACTCGATATCACCTCTCCGAGCGAATTTTTGCAAAGCAGTGAGTCCCTCTTGGGGAACGTTGAACCATTTAGACGGCACCCCTTGTTCATGAAGCCACTTCAAAAGGTCTAAACTCAATGGACTACATTCTCGGAAAGCCGTTTCTAAGGTTTCTTCTCTCATTAAATATTTATTGTGCTTATTCCAGAACTGCAGAAGCCCCTTATTTTTCGAAACTTTAAACAAGTATTCCAAGATAGCATAATCAGTCACAGGATTATAAGGTTTATACAGGTCAACAAACTTATCCATAATAGGAGGGATTAAATTTTCACCATATTTTTTAATCATCCGATGAAAATCAAAGTAAATGATTTCCGGGCTAAGTGTTTTAATTAAGAATTGGACAGTCCGATTACTTAGGTGTAGGTCCGGTGAAAATTTTCCTAAAATGATCTCGATTTTGATGTCATTACGGAGAGATACATTCTTCTTATGGCTTTGAACGAATCTCATTAAGCTAGCTTCGTCTGATTGTTTTGAAAGCCCTTCAGTAAATTTCTCCCAAGTCATGGAGGATTTTGCACCCTGAAAGGAAGGAAGAGCGACCGTTTCCACCAACTGCGTAACCGGCATAAGGGCGCATTCATTCACCCTCGAACAATCCAGCCCCCCATCTTGAGCCGGGCTAAACGGCAACAAATTGAAGAAATCTACCCTCGGGCAAGTAAGAGAAGATTGGGGTGCAAAATGGTTCACAGACTGGCTGATCCTAGCATTCATTGCTGGTTGGACTGACGACATAAATATCTCCTAAATTTTTTAATTTAAATTAAAATAAAACATTAAGTATATTTAAAGAGTTATATAATTTTACATTATTTAAAATATGTTGCGAATAAAATAAAATCCCGTTATATTGTAAAATATTTTTAATATATAACTTTATAGCACTGGCACGACACTAAGACTCGGATGGATCCGGCTTTTGATGATTTGCTGGATGGCGGTGAGGGTCGATCCTGTGGAAGAATGGCAAGTCGTGCAAGACCCCTCATAGGCGATATGAACCTCGCCATTCACTTTCAGCTCGACGATCTTGATCCCGCCGGCGTCGAGTTCGATATAAGGGCGGATCTCCTTGTCGATCACCTCTTCGAGGATCTTCACCTTTTGCGTGTGGGTGAAACCATCCCAACCTGGCATGCCGCCGGGATTTTCCGATGAATCCCACTCGATGGGAGTGACGTCGAAATCGGTGGCCGCATAGGGGATGTCGATGCACTGATGGACGGCGTTGTCGATGGCAAGGATGGCCTGGTTGAGAAAAGAAAAGGCTTCTTTCGAAAATGCCGGGATCTCCTTACGGTCGCGAACGAAACTGTCGAGAAGATCGGCCGAAATCCGGGAAGCCTGGTCGTAATTTTTTCGAAGGACAAGCTCGCTTACGATTTCACCGGCGGCGATCAGGGCGGGCGGTCCGAACGCCTGGAACTTCGCGTCGGCGATAATCCCATCCCCCTCGTCCACAAGCCAATAAAGACAAAGCTTCCCTTCGCGGCCCGTAACAAGGCGCATGTACTTTTCTTCGGCCTCTTTGACCGTAAAATAGCCGACGAACTTAAGATGGTCGAGCTTCCCTTGCACCTTTTTCGAGAATTCCATCAAAACAGATCCTCCGAAATTTTCCTGAGCTCCTCCACCCGATCGATAAGAAGGCGGGCGGCCCTGAGGACCTCCTCTTGGCTCGTCATCCGGGAAAGAGAAAAGCTCATGGCGCATTCTCCCTCGATCCCAGAAGAGGCGAGGATGCTATGCAAGTGAGGGCAGTAAGCCCCTCCCAGGTTCGGAAAAAGGCCTTTACGGCATGAAAAATAATGGAGCGCGTCGGCATGGACTCGGGGGAAAAGGAGCGCTGTGGTATTGGGCAAGCGGGGCGCTTCCTTGTAAAGCACTTTTACATCGGGAAGCTGTGTTTGGATTTCGGTTTCGAGTAAATCCCGAAGTCGCGCCCCTTCGAGGCCCATCGAATCGAGCGAAAGGGCGGCAAGGCGAGCGGCTGCGCCTAGGGCGGCAAGCGATGGGACATCGAGGGCGCCCCCCTTCAAAAGATAGGGGACAAGAGGCCTCCCTTTTTTTGCAAAGAGCGCGCCGGAGGATTTGACGCTGTGGATTCGTTCTCCGGCAAACGTCAGGTAGTCGGCGCTGCCGCCCGAAAATGAAAAATAGATTTTTCCGACCGCGTAGGAGGCGTCGAGGTGGAGCAAAACTTTTTTCTCCGCGGCGAGTCTGGAAATCTCTTCGATGGGCTGGATGACGCCGGTCAGCCCCTGAGCCATGGTGACGGAAATCAGAGCGGTGCGCGGAGTGATTAAGTTTGAGAGCTTCGCCACGTCGATCTTTCCATCGGTATCGACAGGGGCGATTTTAACCAAGCATCCAAGCTCCTCGCACCGCTTGAGCATTTGAAGAGTCGGCGCATCTTCTAGGAATGAGGTGATGAATTGGGTCTTCCCCTCTTTGCGGGACACTTCGGAAAAAACAGACCAGATCGCAGCGCAAACCGCTTCGGCCCCGGACGAGGTGAAAACAAAAGCGTCGTCTGAGGAAGCGTCGACCAACTCGTACAGAGGGGCCGTGAGGGATGGCAAATCCCACGACCTTTCTTGAATCGCAGCGGCCATCCGCTCTATCGCGCTTTGACAGGCCCGCGATTCGGTATGGGCATTGAGCTCGATTATCCCTTGGTCCATTTTCCCCGGTCGTATGAATAGACGAGAGGGTCTCCCGTCGCGATCTCGAGCTTCACTACTTCCTCTTTTGAGAGCCCATCGAGGTGCATGACGATGCCGCGGAGCGAATTGCCGTGGGCGGCGATGAAAACGTTTTCCCCCTTTTCCAAATGGGGGATGATTTTCTTCTTGAAATAGGGAAGCGCCCTTGCCACCGTCATCTCTAAGCTCTCCCCATCCGGCGGGGCCGTCGCGTAGCTCCTCCGCCAAACCTGGACTTGTTCGGCCCCGAATTTTTTTGCCGTCTCAGCCTTGTTGAGCCCTTGCAGTTTTCCGTACATCCGCTCGTTCAGCTCCCACGCCATGGTGACAGGCCAAGTCCCTTTTTTCGCATCTTCGCTATAAATCTTGGCCCACTCTTCGAGCTTCCCCTGCCCCGGATGCTGGAAAATGGGAATTTTGCCGCTCGAATGATGGAGAAGGGCGAGAACAACGGTCATTTGAGCCCGGATCAAACTCGATGTGAAGATGAAGTCGATGGGAAGGTCGCGGATCTTCTTGCCCCCTTCGATCGACTCTTGAATCCCCTCAGCGCTCAGCGGTATGTCGACCCAGCCGGTGAAAAGATTTTTTTTATTCCAGATCGACTGTCCGTGCCGCATCAAAATGAGTTTTGGAAGCATATAAAAACCTCTCCAAGAATTGTAGCACATGGAGGAAAATGGAGCGATGGATTATACTCGTGCCTCTTATGGAAAAGAAAAGATTGAGCAAGGCTTTGGCCGCAGCCGGGGTCGCATCCCGGAGGGCCTGTGAAGAATTGATTTTCAACGGCCGCGTCCAAGTCAACGGGACGACAGTCTTGATCCCTCAGACCCTTGTCAACTGGGACACAGACAAGATCCTCGTGGACGGATCAGCGATCCGGGGAGAAGAGGAAAAAGTTCACTATATGCTCAACAAACCGGCAGGATATATCTGCTCCAGCGTCCGGCCCGGAAACAAGCCGATCGTCCTCGACCTCTTTCCCCATGCGGAAAAAAGGCTCTTCACGGTGGGCCGTCTCGATAAAGAAAGCCAGGGGCTCCTCCTCGTGACGAACGACGGGCATTTCTCCAACCAAGTCATCCACCCGCGCCACCAGATCATCAAGGAATATGTTGTCAAAGCGGCCCAGGAAATCACGGGCGATACCCTTGCCATTCTAGCGGAAGGGGCTAGGGTCGATAACCGCTGGGTGCGCCCCGTTTCCGTGGTCAAGGTTCGCCGCGGCACCGTGAAGATCTGCGTCAAGGAAGGGAAAAAGCACGAGATACGGATCCTCGCCGAGAGAGCTGGCCTTGATGTCTTAGAATTGACCCGGATCCGGATCGGAGGTCTTGTCCTCGGGTCGCTTCAGGAGGGGACGTTCAGGAAGCTTTCTTCCAAGGATAAGGAATTGCTCTTTTCTCGATAATTATTTATCCTTTTTTCGATGTTGACGATCGCCCGGCTTTTTGGAAAATCTCCTTTCGCCCCGCTGCAAACCCACATGGACAAAGTCGCTTCCTGCATCGGGGAGCTGCCGAGCCTTTTCAAAGCGATTCTCGAACAAGATTCCGATGCGATCCAACGGATCCTCGACAAGATTTCGAAACTCGAACATGAAGCCGATCTGACCAAAAACGATATCCGCAACCATCTTCCCAGAAGTTTGTTTCTCCCTCTCGACCGAAGCGCCCTCCTCGCGATCCTATCGCTCCAAGACGCGTTAGCCGACCAGGCGGAAGAGATCGCCCAAACCGCCGCCTTGCTCCCGTCGCCCATTGGGCTGATTCCCGAAATGAAAGACGATTTTTCAGCTCTTTGCCAAAAGAACGTCGAGGTATTTCGGCTGGCAAGGCAAGTGATCAAAGAACTGGAAGACCTTCTCGAATGTTCTTTCGGGGGGATCGAAGCGGAAAAGGTGAAAGGAATGGTGGAACAGATCGCATTTTATGAGTACGAGACGGCACAAATCAAAAACAAGCTTCTCAAAACTCTTTATACCAAAGGGGAGCGCCTTCCCTACCCCTCCTTTCATCTCGGCTTGACCCTCATTCAGAAGATCAGCAATTTGGCTGGGCTTTCCGAAAAGCTCGGGAACCGGATCCGCATGTTGCTGGAGCTAACTTAAGTGATGGATCTTACGTTCGCTTTAAAATCGGTCACTCTCATCCTCGGATTCTACATGGCCTGGAACATCGGCGCCAACGATGTGGCCAATGCGATGGGAACCTCGGTCGGATCTAGAGCCCTTTCCATAAAAAAGGCCGTGCTGCTCGCCGCGATTCTCGAATTTTCCGGAGCTTTTTTCGTCGGCTCGAGCGTTTCCGAGACGATCCAGAAAGGGATCATCGACCCTGCGGTTTTCCATGCCGATCCGCACCTTTTCGTCCTCGGCATGATGGGCTCTCTTCTTGCAACGGGGATCCTTCTCCAACTCGCTTCCTATTTCGGCCTCCCCATCTCAACGACCCATGCCATTGTCGGAGCCGTTCTCGGTTTCGGAGCCATGGTCGGAGGGCTTGACGCGATCCATTGGGCCGAGGTTGGGTGGATCATTGCAAGCTGGATCCTCTCTCCACTCTTCAGCGGGGTTGCCGCCTATCTTATTTTCCTCCTCATCCAGAAAAAAATCCTCTTTGCCATAAATCCGATCGAAGCGACCCGAAGGCTTGCGCCGTTTTTCGTATTCATGTGCTTCCTGGTCGTCTCTTTGAGCATTTGCGGCAATCATCAGATCCTCAGCCATCTCGATTTCGCAGAAGCCTTTTCGATCTCCTGCTGCATCAGTTTTGCCGCCGCCCTTTTGAGCTACAGGTTTCTCAGCAGCCGTCCCCCGCCCCCCACTCTTTTGACCTCCAGCTTCCATCCGGCCCAAGCCGTGAGCCTTGAAAAGGCGCTCCATCATATACAACGGGTCCATCTTTCAAATCGGAGCGCCGATTATGCGGCCCGGATCTCCCACATCCTCGATGAAGTCCGTACGCTTAGCGATGAGGTAAAAAAAGAAGCCCCTTTTCATGACGGGGCCGCCCAATACCACGGAGTGGAAAAAACTTTTGTATTTCTACAAATCCTGAGCGCCTGCCTCGTCGCCTTCGCCCATGGCGCAAATGACGTGGCTAACGCGATCGGCCCCGTCGCCGCTGTCCTGGAAGTCCTCAAAACGAATGCCTTTTCTTCTTATTCGGCTGTCCCGGCCTGGCTGCTTGCCTTGGGCGGAGCCGGGATCGTGATCGGTCTTGCGACCTGGGGATGGCGGGTGATCGAAACGATTGGGAGCAAAATCACAGAGCTGACCCCCACCCGCGGGTTTGCCGCTGAGTTCGGAGCGGCTTTTACGATCCTCTTCGCTTCGAAATTAGGCATGCCCATCTCCACGACGCATGCCCTTGTCGGCGCAGTCTTCGGCGTGGGGATGGCGCGCGGCCTGAAGGCTCTCAACCTTCAGACCCTGAAAGAAATCGTCGTTTCGTGGGTCGTCACAATCCCTCTCTGCGCGACCTTAAGCATCGTCCTGTTCTATTTATTGAAGTGGATTCTTATTTAAGATCCAGGCAGTGGCATCCCGAACCGCAGCCGCGGTTTGCGCGGCGCTTTCCGTGATGGTGCTATAGGCCAGAATGAGGGACTGATAGGCGATAGACACGGTTTTTTCTACAGAATTTTTAAGCAAGGCAGCGCCTAAAGCGATGCACTTGCCCGCAGGCAAAACGGCCGTCTTCCAAACCCAAAGCGAGGCCGGGACCAAAATGGATTGATAGATCTCATGCGTCGCTTTTGCGACCTCCGTAATGACCGGCAATAGGACGGAGCTCCAAGCCCATTTCGCGGCATTTGCCGTGAGCGCTGCAAAGTGACGGAGCGCGCGAAAGCAGGCTTCGGCCGCCTTCGCAATTTCCTTAAAGCCCGGAACGATCACAGCGTCCCAGGCCCATTTCGCGGCATGGGAAATGAGATGATAACAAGGCCGAAGAACATACGTATAGGTGGCCTGGGCTGTTTTGATGAGCGCATCTCTCGAAAGCGCACATATCTTGATCATCCCGTGATAGGCCGGAAGGAGAATGTATTTGTGAGAAAGCGCCGCTCCCTTAGGGATCCCAACGGTGAGGATCCATTTGGGCGCCACCCATGAGACCGTGTAAATGGGGACCGCTACGGATAAAAAGGCCCCTTTGCCTACGAAGAAAAGTTTATCTCCCGCGAGCGTAGCCGCGCGCGCCACATGGCTCCACGCGGGAGTGGACATAAGATGGGCGCCGCCAACCTGCAAGAGCCTTCCGCCTCCGGCCAGAGCCCCGGAGAAAAGCACTATGCCCCCCACTCCTAATGCGATGTTCCTCAAAGTGAAAATGCGGTCTGGTTCCGGAAGAGTCGATGCTGCAACCATAAAAACCACTCCTTTTTTGATTCGAAATAGTAATAAACGCGGCGAATCAAAACAAACAAAAAGAAATAGTTTTTGTTCAATAAAATTATTAAACTTACGACCCCATACAATAAAAAGATTAAATTTACAAACCCTTAAAAAATCTAAAGACCTTTACTTTTATCATTAGCTCTTGCTAGCATGTCACCATTGCAAAACGACCCTAAAAACCCTAAGGAGGTTCATATGGCAATTTCCCCAACAGCAGGCACCATGGCTGCGGTAAAATCGGCACCAACAGGCAGCATGACTGCAGCAAAATCGACAGTAGTATCATGCTCCAACACAGCGTGCACATGGATCGCAAATACAGCAAGATCCACTGGAAACGCAGTCAATGCAGGCGCAGCGAAAATCATCGCTTTCGTCACTGCTGCATTTCAAGCGCTCGCGAAATATGCGTCCGCTATGGCCGGCCACACTAGACATTTTGCGGCCGCTACCATGAACGCCATGAAAGCCAACCCACAAATCGCAATTGGCGGCGGATTATTAGTGGTATTGCTTGGTGCTGCAGCCATTTACGCATACACACAAAGAACCGCAAACGCATAGTACCCTTAAGTTTGCTGCTCTTTGGCGGCGAGGATGCCTCGCCGCTCATCCCACCGATAGGTCCAGAACGGACTGTCTTCTAGTCTTTCTTCTTCGATCGTAAGATTGCCTTTTTCCTCTTTCACGCGCATCCGGATCCCGTCAGGGACATCAAAACGGAAATTGCCATCGAAAGTGACATCAACCGCCTCGAATTCAGAAAATCCCTCCAAATGGATCTCCAAGACCCCATGTCGGACAAATCGATTTTTCCAAAAGGGGGCGCTCCTTGCCCAATCGACCCCATCATTTTTCACGGAGACGTTTTTCAGACGGGCGCGGCCGGTTTTGTTTGAAAAATGAAGGATCCCATCCGGATCGTAATGGCCCAAGGGCTGAGAGGCATGGATGAAAAGACTCCCCTCCAACTTCAGGGTCTCGACCTCCAGATCGGCGATTTCAAGCTGCAGTTCCGATCCTAAAGAGAAACTCCCGCCGGAAATTTTTTGTTTAATGAGGGAATAGAGCGGACCCAAGGCCGGATGATATAGGAAGAGAGCGTCAGGTCCGTGCAGAAGATACTCTTCCAGGGAGCGGGACGGCGGAAGCGAGAACCCGCAGCTGGAGAGCAGCTCTCTTGCAGATTGAAGCTGCACATAAAAACACTCTTCAGGAGTCTCTTGCACAGGGCCGCCTGGAATATACGCTTTTTTAGCGGTGGAGATGGTTTTATGCCGGTGATTGTAAGTGACGAAAGTTTTTTCAGGCTTGGCCCAAGCGGGGCGGCAGCGCGATCCTGAACTCTTTTTGGCATCGGTTTTTTCAACGAAGACGTCTGCAATATTTTGCATGGTCGATTCGAGGCGCGCCATGGGCCCCTGCTGTTTTTCTCCTTTCGGGCCCACAAAAGTCGAGGTCTTGAGATTGATGAGAAGGCCTGGAAACGGACAAGTTCGAACGGCGTTTTCGACTGCTTTAAGATCTGCGAAAAGAATATTCGTATTCGAAGAGAAGCGGGAATAGAGGCCTCCCTCTTGCAACGGCCGATCTTCGATGCCGTACTTCGTAAAATCGCAATATTCGATGTTCGTCAAAGCGGTATCGCCATTTTTTTTCTCTACGATCACGTTGACCCCTTCCGCCGAAAAGACCAGCCGAGGGCAAGAGGCAAAACCAAAAGATACCCGTTTCTTCACTCCGAGCCCAATGAAAGCCAAAAGGCCATAATCAAGCCCGGCGATCGGATTGTTGATTTGGCGGATCAAGGCTTTTTGCCTTCCCAAGAAGGCAAGCCACTCGAAAATGCCTTGATCGCGCGCCAGTTTCCATAACGCGCCATGCCCTCCCGGTTTCAAAAGAGGGGCAAGCGGCCCTAAAAGATACCAGTTTCCCTTTGGATCGACAGCCGGCACAAGAGGCTGAGTGAAGAGGCGAAAATGATCTTTATTTCGCCCAAACCATCTATGCTCTCTGCAAATATTCGCTACGTGGCGGTAATTATCCTTTTCCTCCGAGGTCATGATCGCGATGGGAACTTCCACCTGCTTTCCATAGAGCTTGTAGTAGAGGAATTCGCGGGCCTGCAAATCGCGGATGAGTCCTTCGAAAAGCGTTCTCCCGCCGTAGCCGAGTTTTGCCGCTGGGAGCTCGCTGCCCGTCTCCTCGTCGATCAAATGAAGGCGGTCCGCCGCCCCGCCGAGAGGGTACATTTCGGCGATCTGAGGAAGAGTTTTAATCCCCATATGAATCGCTTCCAGCACTTCAGGCGTCTCTTCTGTGATATCGAAAAAAACGGGCGCGTGGAAAGCGGCGATCTCCGATTGCCGCAGATCGGAAGATCCCCTTAAAAATTCCAGGACTCTCTTCTGGTACCCTACGATCCCGCCAAGCTCTCGATAAAACGCGTTCATGGCCGTCATTTTTTCAAGCAGCTTCAACAAGGCTTTCCTATCGATAGGTTCTGCTCCTACCAATCGCTCCATTTGACCGATGGCGATCATCTGTTTCGCCGCAGCCTCCGATTCGGGGGGCATTTGAGCAAAGAGCTGATTGAAGCTGGGAGTTTTTTGCAGAAATTCTCGGACTTGAGGGTGAGAATTGAGAAGGGCGATCTGATCACTGGCAGACTCCGCTTCCCGCAAATCCTCGCTCAAATGTTCCAGTGTTTCTTCCATGCCGTCAAGACTGTTAGCAAAAATGTGCCAGGGAGCATGAAAAAAAGACAAGCAGTGATTTTAACGAAACTTTTCTCGCATGCAGCGGGGTTGGGAAAAAATCTGGCGGCGGCTTTGAAAAATGACAAGCAATTATTTTAATAGCAGAAAAATAGAGACATGTTTTACAATGTCAACGTTTTACATGAACAAGATCCTGCGTCGTGATTTTTTCATGCGCGAGGGGAATACGATTTTTTTTGACTATTAACCCCTTCGACGGATAAAAGATTTCTTTGAGGAAACTCTCAATACTTAGACAATCCGAGCCTTTTTAAAGGAGAAAGAAACATGGCAACGAAACCAAAAACTTCCAAATTCATGCAGCCAATGAAGCCAAGCAGAGAGCTAGCTGCGGTCGTCGGTGATGGCCCAATGCCTCGTACCGAAGTGACCAAGAAACTTTGGGCGTATATCAAGAAAAATAATCTGCAAGATGCGAAAAACAAAAGAAACATCAACCCAGACGAAAAACTCCAAAAGATTTTTGGCGGCAAGAAAGCAATCAACATGTTTGAAATGACGAAACTCGTCAACAAGCACCTTTCCTAAGATCTTTTCAGTTTGATAAACTCCCGGGGTGTAAAAACCCTGGGAGACTTCCCTGTTAAAAAAAAATATTACTCAAAACCAGCGCTACAAGCTAACCATTGCCTATGACGGGACCAACTATTCCGGTTGGCAAGTCCAGCCCAATAGCTTATGCGTCCAACCGCTCATCCAGCAGGCGCTCTCAACAGTCCTCCGAGCCTCTGTCGGCCTCACCGGTTCTGGGCGCACTGACGCCGGGGTCCACGCGCGCGGACAAACCGCCCACTTCGATGCCCCTGAGGCCATCGACGCCTCTCGCCTCCGAACTTCGCTAAACGCGCTTCTCCCGCCGGACATCCGGATCCTTCGCATAGATCCGGCCTCCCCCGATTTTCATGCACGCTATAGCGCCACATCCAAAATCTACCACTACCACCTGCATCTTGATCCCGTGATCGATCCATTCGTCCGTTTGTATCGCCACCAAGTCTTCGGCCCTTGCGATCTTCAGTGGATTAGAGTTGCCATCCCTCATTTCCTCGGCACTCGCGATTTTTTCTCTTTTGCCAATGAGCCGAACCGTGGAAGCGCCTCTCGCGGGTCAGTGAGAACGCTCCTCCGCCTTGACCTGATCGAACAAAAGGGGGGCTTTCGCCTCGAATTCGAGGGCACTGGATTTCTCTACAAGATGGTGCGCAATATCGGAGGAGTTTTGCTGGAGGTTGGCGCGGGGAAACTCGACGTGAGCGAGATTCCGAAAATCTTCGCCGCGAAAGACCGGCGGCATGCCGCCGCCGCCCTCCCGTCCCAAGGGCTCTTCCTCATGGAGGTTCGCTACTGAGGTTAAAAATTAACACCGAGCACACCGAGAAGGCACCGAGAAAAGATTATTTTTTCTCCTAGTCTCGGTGATTATCTCGGTGGATCTCGGTGTTTTTATTTCCGTTATAATTAAAGCAACTTGTCTTGAGATATCTCTTCGAACGATTCGAAGTGGATCACCTCTCCATCTAATCCCCAAAATGATGCATTTTTTGGGGCCCCTTAAAGTAGTTTGTCTTTAGGTATTTCTTGGAACGATTCGAAGTGGATCACTTCTCCTTCCGTCGCAATCTCGAGGAGAGGATGGTGCGAGGGACAGATCAGCACGGCTAGCGCGGGTGTTCCTTGAAGAGCCTGGAGCCCTCTTACGCTATCTTCGAATCCGATGATCCGGTCTCCGGGTTGCCCGTAGAGCTGGATCGCCCTGAGGTAGCACTCCGGGTTCGGCTTTGGCTTTTCGTAATCTTCACGGGTGACCCATTTCGGAATCGAATTGAGGACCGGCATCTTGGAGCGGATGAGGAGAGCCTGCTCGAGGGGGGAATTTGTGACGACGCATCGCCGGATATTCTCCTTCTCCAGGGCCTTGAGAAGCGGACTCACGCCCGGCATGAGCTTGAGCTTGCCCGCCGCGAGAAGTTCCAAATAGGCCTGTTTTTTTTCGGCGTAAACGATGTCCCAATTGGGTTCTAAGTCTGGAAACTGGGCATACAACCCCTCTTTCAGCGCTGTCGCGTTGAGATGGGCCATCTCGCTAAATTGGGCAAAAGTCCATTCAAGCCGGTAGCCCCGCTGGGCCATCATGTTCACGTAGGCCGCGTAATGGAGCCCTTCGGTATCGACGAGAAGGCCATCGAAATCAAAGAGAAAGAGTTGAAAGTCGCGAATCCAGTTCATGTTTAAATGCAAATGATTATATTGAAAACATGGGAAGAAAGCAAATCGAAGTAAACTACCTTTACTTCGGAACGTTTTTAGGGTTGCTGCTGCTGACCTCCGGAAGCGGCATCATCCTCAAAGAGAGCCTCGCCGGCTCCCGGACCTTCTTTTTTCTTTACGCTGCCGGACAGGCGGTTTTCGAAACCCTCGCCCTCGTCTTTA
>CAYTXY010000027.1:0-14361 GCA_964441355.1 uncultured bacterium | reverse complement strand
ACGTTGGCGTCGACGGCCATTCCTACAGTCAAAATAACGGCGGCAAGGCCTGCCAGCGTCAGACTGGCTCCCAAATTTTGGAGTGTCGCCCAAAGGATCAAAAGGTTGAACAGAACCGCAATCGATGCTACGAGGCCTCCGAATCGATAATAGGCCAACATAGCCGCGATGACGAGAACCAGAGCGAAAGCGGTAGCGGTGATCCCTTTGAGACGGTCTCGAGCCCCAAGCTCGGGGCTGACGTTCTTTTCAGAAAGGATTTGCGGAGTGTATGTCAGCGATCCGGCCCTCAAGTCTGCGGCCAGCCGATTGACTTCCCGTTGCGTAAAATTTCCGCTGATCATGGCGCTATTTTGCAATCCGGCATCGAGAGTCGGAGCGCTAATGACGGAATCGTTGAGAAGGACTGCCATGCGCCATCCTCTCCCCCTCGAGAAATTTTCGAGGGGCGACCCTAAAACTTTGTCTTTTGAATAGCGGGAGGTCCATGCATAGAAGTCGCTCTGCGGGTAGATTTTTTTCCCGCTCGCCTCAAATGTGGATGCGACATCGAAGCTCAGGAAATTCCCTTTGGCTGGGTCGTAACCGGCATGGATATTCTCCAGATGAGCTCCCTCGATCGCCCAGTTTCGGAAAACGATCATGAGAGGGTGGGTTTGATTGTGCCATTCCGTAAAGTCGTTTCCGCGTAAAATAACGATCTTCGATATGGCCGTCTCCACGGAGCTGGAGGCTGCAGCGTCGTTCCCTTCAGCGAGCTTGAGGCCGTTTTCCCAGAGCATTTGCGCTGCCGGCGACCGGAGCTCTCCCTCTTCGGTATGGAGGTGTTTACGGGCAATCTTTTGGATGCTTTGCGGATCTTTTCGCCCTGTCACAGTGGCTTCATTCCAAATTTCCTGCAGGAACCGGTTGACGCTGCCCCCAAGCGTGGGATTGAAGGGGGAAAATTGTTCGTTCACGACATGGAAATACATGGTCGACGCCTTGATCAGCTCGGACGCCGACATCGATTGCGATCCTGGGAAGTCAAGGACGATATGATGGCCGACCTGACGAATCGAAACTTCGGATACCCCCATCTTATTGACGCGGTTATAGAGTTCGTTGATCCCTGTTTTAAGTCCCGCGTCATCAGTGATCGGCAAACGGCTTGCGTCCCGGAGCTCGATCTGGATCGACTTCCCTCCTGAAAGGTCGAGCCCCCAGCGGATGATCTTTCGAGCGTCACCGCGCCAATATTTACGGGCCGATAAGAGGATGTTATTCCAAAAAACTCCCTTCGAGGGTTTTGGAACGTCGAAGCGGATTTTTGGATCGATGCTGACTTGAGCCGTTCGGTATTCGTCTTTCCATTTCAAGAGATCTTCATGGATCTCAGTCTCAATTTTGTTCTCGGCCGCGATCCTATGCTCGACATCTCCCAGTTCGATGATGGCCATTTCCCTCTTCCCGTGGACGACGAAATCTTCCCGAGTTCCTGCGAGAAGAGATGCGGTGAAATTGGGTTTTTCGAAGAGAAAATCACCAGCCCCCGCAAGGCCGGAGCGGGCCGATCCGGGGTATGCCGCAAAACCATCCCCGTGCAGGATTTCAGCGAGGCGCCGGAAATCGTCATTGAACAAGGCGGCCATTGGAGATTCTGGAAAAAGTTCATAGTGTTTTGCGATCTTTTCGATCCCTTTTGCCGCAATGTAGATCGAATTTGCTTTCATTCCCGCCAAATCATCGCCTTGTGAAATTAAGGGGGACGCAACGACGAGGCAGAGAGCTTTTTGCTCCACTGGCAAAGTTTGATAGGTTGGGAAATCGACAATGGGCAGGGCAGCTAAATCAGGGTGCGTTGGGCGCCATTGGAACTTCAGGGAGGCTTGAAGCTGTTTCGAGACCCGGTCGGCCAATTTTTTCTGATCCAAGCTCAAGTATCCGGAAGGATTGGAAAGGCGATGGAGAGGTATGGATACTTCCGTCTCGCCGGGAATCAGGTCTTCGAGCGACTCTCTGCCAATCCGGGCGAGCTCATCGACTACGAGCTGCTCAAACCGCTCCTTGTTTTTTCCTGACGTGCGAAACGCCGCCGCATCGGGGCGGAATTTCAAGACGATCCGATCTTTTTGAAGGTCGACCGAAAGCTCGGAAAACAAAGGGTGGCGATCCTCAAGATCAAACTTGCCTGAAACGTCCAGCGACTGTTTGATTTGAGAGGCGTTCTTTGGCGCCGATCCTTTCGCAAATTGCGCAGCATGCTTTTTTAGGAAATCAGCGGCAGCCCCAAAACTCTTTTCTTTCTTTTCTAAAACAGTCAAATTTTGCTCTTGCCCGTCCAACCCATTCAAACGGCTTTTTTCTTGACGTATTGCTTAGCCCGCATCCCTCAAGGCTCGTATCAAATTTTGGATCGCTAAGCTCTTATCGGCAAACGCTCCTTGAGTGAAGCGGGCCGCATACCTGAATCCGAACTCGCTCTCGCCAAATGTCTCGGAGATCGCATGGATCTCGGAAACGAGAGCCTCTATTACGGGAAATGGGGCATTTCCTTGCTGCAAAATATCCAAGTAGATAGACGATTCGCTCGGGCCGGCGAGGATGAGGGCGATCTCCTCCATCCGGTCGTCAAGGATCCGCTTGTCATTTTTCGCAAGATAGCTGAAATCTTGGCTCTCCAATCGAACCGGAATTTTTCTTTGGACGATGACCTCTTTCACCCCCTCTTCTTGCGGCGGGATGGATAGCTGGCCCGGCCCGAACGGAATCAAAGCTCCGGCGCGAGGCATGAGTCCGCGCAATCGACGAGCCTCTTCCTCTTTTGCAAAAGCGACGACGGCAAGCTGACGATTTTCCGGATCGATCGAAATAGAAAGAGGCTTTGCTTGAATGAGCTCGCAATAAGAATACAGCCAATCCGAAGTTTCCTTTTCCAAATCGTCCAACCGTTTGACAATTGATTCGGCAATGGTTTCAGCTTGGGCCGGGCTGACAGGACTCTTCAGCGGTTTCAGGTAATAAAAGACGGTGGGAAGGATGTTGTAAACCGTCAAGATGACGACTGCGAGGATGAGAAAAAATTGCCACTTGCGTTGTTTTTCCATTCCAAACCTGATTCCATTGCTAGACAAAACACGTAAGGATATAAGGTGTGGGGAAATCCTGTCTAGACATTTTTTACCTTGAAGGGATTTGAATTAGACACTATAATTAAACGTAACCTTTATGATCACAAAGGTTTTTTTAAATTCCGCTCACCGAGCCCTCCGCGAGTCCTACGAGGCCAATGCGAAGGGCCAGTATTTATTGGCATGGGGGAAGACGGTCCCAGCGCGGTGCAATTATTTGGCTGACGCCGTTCTGAATGCCACAGCCGTCCCCATGTATGCGGCTACTGCGAGCTACGGGATTGGCGAGACTGTAGTGACCTGGGGCAGGCAAAGGGCTTGCTTAAGAGAGAGCCTCAAGGGAATCGACAATAGTTTGAGCCGGTTTTTTTTCGGTAGCGTAGGAGCGATCCTCTCTCCTACCGCCGCTCGGGCCTTCGAGGTCGATTCCGCCGCAGAGGTGGCCGCCACAGCCGCACTTGTCGGCATCCTTGGCGCCGGCATCTATTTTGCCGCAAGCAAGATCAGGATGCCAACCTCTGTCTACTACAGCTCTCGGAGCGGGTTTGTTTGGGGATGGCACTAATACTTTCAATTCTATATGATTCACAGGAACATTTTCGAGATAACTTCGAGATAACTTATGCCTAGCATCGCCGTCATCGGAATGCAATGGGGTGACGAGGGAAAAGGGAAGGTCATCGACCTCCTTTCAGAGCGGGCGCGCCATATCGCAAGGGCGCAGGGCGGAAATAACGCCGGCCATACGATCGTTGCCAATGGACAGGAATACCGTTTCCATGTTGTCCCTTCCGGGATCATTTATCCCCACACGAATTGCTACATCGGGGGAGGAACGGTCATCGACCCTGTTTCTCTTCTCTCGGAGTTCGACGGCCTCGCAAAACGGCAAATTCAATTTGAGGACCGCCTATTCCTATCCCGCTATGCCCATCTGGTGATGCCTTATCACCGGCTGCTCGATCAGCTTTCCGAGAAGGCCAAAGGCGCTGGCGCGGTCGGGACGACAGGACGTGGAATCGGTCCCTCCTATACGGATAAAGCCAACCGCTGCGGCATCCGCATGGCCGATTTTTTGAATCCTAAGACTTTCCACACGCAACTGGAAATGGCGCTCAGCCTAAAAAATAGGGAGCTGCAGAACTTATATGCGCATGCCCCACTTGAGCTCGCCCCCATTTTCGATGAATATCAGAAACTCGCCGAGCGTTTGTCGCCTTTTGCGGCCCCTGTGGAAGAATTGCTCTACGAGGCTTCCAAAAAGGAAGAAAAAATTTTATTCGAAGGAGCTCAAGGGTCGCTTCTCGACAATACATTTGGAACCTATCCGTTCGTCACTTCTTCTTGCACCTTAGCCGGCGGCGTTTGTTCTGGCGCAGGCATGGGCCCATCGCTGATCGACCAAACGATCGGCGTCGCTAAAGTTTATACGACCCGGGTCGGCAACGGGCCGTTTCCCACAGAACTGAAACCGGAAGAATTAGCGCAGTTCCCCGACCATTCTACCGCTAGGGAATTGGGAACGACGACTGGTAGAAAGAGAAGGATCGGCTGGTTCGACGCATTTATGATCAAACACACCATCTGCTTAAATGGCGCTGACAGCCTTGCTTTGACAAAACTGGATATTCTCGATGGGCTCGATGAGATCAAAATCTGCACAATGTACAAGCACTGCTCTTCGTATCCGGCGACGCTCGATGAGCTGCAGGCAGCCGTTCCAGTCTATGAAACCCATCCTGGATGGAAGCGCTCGACGAAGGGCATAGAAGCTTATCATGATTTGCCAAGACAGGCGAAAGCCTACATCCGGCGGATCGAAGAGCTATGCGGCATCCCCGCATCGCTTGTATCCGTTGGACCGGAGCGGGAAAAAACTTTGTGGCTGGACCGGTTTTTCGAATGACATCTACTTCTCTTGAACAACCCCTCCCTGCAACTATTTTTAATTCCGACGATTTAACTCGGGTCGATCAATTAAAAGTCCCAAAACATGTCGCCATCATCATGGATGGCAATCGCCGCTGGGCAAAACAGAGGGGGCTTCCTCCCATGATGGGTCATTGGGAAGGGGCGGAAGTATTGACCGATGTGGTGCGCGCCGCCTCGGAACTAGGGATCCAGACAGTCACCGTCTTTTCTTTCTCCACTGAGAATTGGCTACGTACAGAAGAAGAAGTGGCCGCCCTCATGCAGCTATTCGAGGTCTACTTGATCCGAAAGAAAGAGTGGATGATCCGCGAAGGGGTTCGGCTCGAGACGATCGGCGATTTAGACCGCTTTCCGAGACATGTTCAGGAGGCTTTCTTGGCTGCAAAAAAAGCGACGGAGCATTGTAGGAAAATCAATCTGGTCCTTGCCTTGAATTATGGAGCCCGCGACGAGATCCGCCGCGCTATGGTTAAAATCATTGAATTGAACCAAAGACATCCATTTTCGCCAGACGATCTGACCGAAGACCTGATTTCCCGCCATCTCGATACAAGCCCTTGGGCAGATCCGGAACTGATGATCCGAACCAGCGGGGAGCTCCGGGTGAGTAATTTTCTTCTATGGCAAATTTCCTATGCTGAAATTTATGTGACCGAAAAGTTATGGCCCGATTTTTCTCCCCGAGATCTTTTGGAGGCTGTGGAAGCTTTCCAAAGAAGAGGCCGGAGATTAGGAGGATAGTCCCGATGAAAGATTTGGCCAAAAGAACTGTAGTTTCCGTCATTTCGATCATAGCCGCCGCTTGCTTGATCGTTTTTTCCGATCTTTTTTGGTTTCAATTTATTGTAGCCGGAGTGGTCGCAGCCTTAACGGGCATTGCTCTTTGGGAATATGAGCAATTTGTCAAAACAAAAGGGGCAAAGCCGATTTTATCCGCCTTGATCGCGATTGGGGTCATTCTGGTTCTCTCCTTTTTCGCCTCCTCGCTTTGGCTCAAGTCATCGAGCCTTCCGATGCTCATCTTCTTTCTAGGGTTCCTGATCCTGATCGCTCTCCATTTCAAGGAAAAAGAGGGGGCCCTCGTCGACTTGGCCGTCTCCTCATTCGGCCTTCTTTATATAGCTGTCCCTATGGGAATGATTTTGGCCATCCTCTTTGGACAAACGGGAGGACAGGATGGGAGATGGTGGGTCGCCTATTTGCTCGTCGTGACAAAGATCACCGATATTGGGGGCTATTTCGGCGGCAATCTATGGGGCAGCCGCAAGCTCGCTCCTATGATCAGCCCAGGAAAAACCGTGGAAGGGGCCATCGTCGGCCTCATTTGCTCAGGTAGCGCGAGCGTCATCTTCTTTCTTCTCAGCCATTTTACCGGGAGCAGCAGCTTCCAATTGGGTGGGGTTGAAGCGATCGCGCTGGGGCTTATTCTCGGCACCATCGGACAATTCGGCGACCTTTCCGAATCGCTTCTCAAGCGCGATGCCAATAAAAAAGACAGCAACGACCTCCCGGGGCTCGGAGGCGTTCTCGATTTGACCGATTCGCTGCTCTTTAACGCTTTTCTAATATTCTTCTACACAAAATATTATTTATGATCATCGTCATCGACGGCCCTGCCGGCACAGGAAAATCAACCGTAGCGAGGAGGGTCGCCCAAAAACTAGGCTTCACCTTTTTCGATACGGGAGCCATGTATCGATCTCTTGCGTGGATGATGGCCCAAGAAAATGTGGACCTGGCCGACCGCGAAAATGTTTGCCGGCTGCTTCCCCGTTTCGAATACGACGTCAAAATCGATGAAAAATCAGAGAGGCGCTATTTCGTACGCGGAACCGATGTCACAGCAGCTATCCGCGAACCACAAATGTCCGGCGCGGCATCCAAAATCGCTAGCGTACCTGAAGTGCGCGCTCTGCTAGTTGAGATCCAAAGGAAATTCAGCCATCGATGCAATGCGGTTTTCGAGGGGCGCGATATGGGGACAGTCGTATTTCCCGATGCTGACTTGAAGATTTTCCTAACGGCCAGGCCTGAAGTGAGGGCTCAGCGCCGCTACGAAGAACTTCTCAAGAAATTTCCGGAGATGGAGCAAACCTTAGACTACAGCCAAATTTTAAAAGAGATCGAAGAGAGGGACCGAAATGATTCGACCCGCGCCATTTCTCCCTTGCAAATGGCAAAGGATGCCTACCTCATCGACACCTCCGAGATGGAAGTTGAGGGTGTCGTCGATCAAATCCTTCGGCTCCTGTCTCAAAACAAGCTGTACCCGAAGAAAAAATGGGTCTACGCCCTGATCTATTGGATGGCGCGGATTTTCTTTAAAGTCTGTTTTCGCTTGGAAATATACGGTCTGGAACATCTGCAGCCGGGAGCAGGGATCATCGCTTCCAACCACACCTCTCTTTACGATCCTCCCGTCTTGTCGATCTCATGTCCTGAAGAGGTCCACTTTTTGGCCAAGGAGTCGCTGTTCGAAATTCCGCTTCTCGGGCGTCTCATCCGCGTCTTGAACTCGCATCCAGTTTCGCGCTCCGCTGCCGACACCTCTACGTTCCGCGCTCTTGTCCGCTTGCTCCAGGAGGGGAAAAAGGTGATCCTCTTTCCCGAGGGAACTCGCTCGCAAGACGGGGAATTGCAACCGTTGGAACGGGGGCTCTCTTTCATCGCCTCCAAAGCCCGCTGCCGGATCTTTCCCGCTTATATCCAGGGGACTTTTTCCGCCTGGCCGACGACAAGAAAATTTCCAAAGCTCTTTGGAAAAATCACCGTCGTTTTCGGCACTCCCATCGAGTGGAGCGATTTCGGAGGGCAGGATAAAAGGGAAGCGGAACGGCTGCTCACCGATCGGACGGCCCAATCCTTCAAAGATTTAAAATCCTGGCTCGAAAGAGGAGCCGAAGGGACTCCTCCTTAAAGATTGCATTGCAAATAATTTTTATAGTTCCTATTCTTCACGCGTGAAAAAATTCTTGCTGGCTGTTTTCGTAGCTGCCCGCTTCTCGGTTGGGGTTGCAAATCCCCCGCTCGATCTTTTCCAGATCGATGCCACAACGAGAGGAGTGGACTTCGCCAACATCTTAAATACAGCTTTTAGCTTGGCTACCCCTTCTGGAGAAGTTGTGATCCAAACCCAGGCAAGCCCCCCATTTCTCCGTGCCCCTGGCGTGCAGAATGGGATCATCCCTTATGTGCAAAATACCAGCATGTTTCCCTTTGCGGCTCCAAATTCTACCCTTTTTATCTTCGCATATAATCCGAATGGATCAGTGGGGATCTCTCAATTCACCCAATTTCTAGTTGTTGGGATCGATCAGATCGTCACTGTTGCTTATCGCAATACGATCAGTCCCGCTTTTCCATTGACTCCCGCATTCCAATCCACGTTTGGGGCGAATATTCTTCCTCTGGTTACGCTTGATCCCACCTTACGCGCGGCGGATATTCAAAACATTGCTCAGCTATTTCTCTCTTCTCCCACCACATTTAACGGAAATAACGGCTCTCAACTTTGGATTACGACAACCCTCTCTGGCCCCTTTTACGTTCCTTTTGCGACCGCTGTCGCGCCGGGAGCGATCCCAAATGTGACAGCCATTTCAGTGCTCTCCAACGAGTTTCTGCTCATTACTTATAAACCACTATCTTCATTATTTTCGTGGTCAGTGATCGTATCGGCAGAACAAGTGCAACAGATCGTTTTTTATCCCACCAATTTCCCTCCCTCGTAAGTCTATTTCACTTCGATCCAGTCTGTGGCTTCGACATCTTGGATGGTTAATGCGTAGCTCTTGCTTCCATCGCAAAAATCAATCATTCCAGAATTATGAAGACCAATGGGATATTCCCCGTAGCAATCCCCCCATAAAATCTTATCCATTTCCCATTCTTTTCTTCTGAAATTCTTCCCCTCCTTCAGCCCCTTTATCACTTCCATAAACGAATACTGCTTGCCTTCTTCCAAGACCATACCTGTTTCCAAAAATTTCATCCTTCTCCCCCATTCTTTCTTAGACTTTCAAAGCAGGATAAAGTTAAGAAATTGAAAATATCAAGCAATAAGTTTATTAAAAATGAACAATTTGCCTAGACGCAACTATTTCATCAGAAATAGTCTCATTTGATCTGGCAGCAGAGGAGCTGCCCGTCCTCGATTTCAACCGTAACGCGCGTCTTCAGGCTCACGTTCGATACTCCGATGAAATTTTGATCTAGACTGCCGTTTTTCAATTCCCATTTGAGCCCAGTGGTATGGATCCCTTTGGCTGGGCCGTATAGAGGAATCAGGGAAATTGTTTGTCCCACTGTGCAGGCCCATTCGGCTTTGCCGCGGATGGCGAAGGCGATTTCGGTTTCTGTTTCAAGGCGCAATTTGCCGGGGTATCTGCCGAGGATGAGGGCATTGGTCAGACTATGGTCGATCCGTTTTCCCCAAGCGCCGAAAAGAGTCACTAGGTCCGATCCGAGCTTGAACTCCTCCTGGACGGCTACTTCAAGGTCAGTAACATCTTTGTCGCGCGCAAGGCTCTTTTTTGGAACAGCTGAGTAGGCAGCCAGAAGCTCTGGAGGGCAGGAATCGAAATCTCCCACTATCCAGTGAGGGGTAAGATTCGCATTCTTGCAATGGATAAGGCCGGCGTCGACAGCGACGATCCTTTCGTGACGCAAGATGGAAGGGAGGAGGGAGTCGAGGTCGTCGATTTGACCGTTTGCTAGGATCGCTGTTCTCATATTGCGGCCAAGATGACTCGAACATCCACCGAGTTGCCCCGACTAGAACCTGAATCTAGCGCGTCTGCCAATTCCGCCATGGCCGCGGAATGCGGATGATTATAAGTCCTTTAGAAATTCCGGTAAAGGCTGTTATGCATACTCCCAGGGCATGGGGTTATAACTAAAAATTTTTGCTGATTTCCAGATTGCCGAAATAAGATTGATAGGAAGATCCAAATTCCCCCTGAAAAGATAAAGCTCCGTAGGGCATTTCCTGATTCCATGGTAAAAATATCGCGCGGAGTTCGACTCCCCCTAAGTTTTGGATATGTGTAGAGCCGATCGCAATGGGAAATGTCGAAGCGGATGCCACAAAGGACGTGGTTGTCTTATTGAAATGAAAGGGGGCCTGGTTGACATAGCTTGCCTTCTCCTCGAAAAGAAGCCTGCCCCAATCGTAATAGACGAGCTCGTAGAAGCGCAGCCCCACTTCGGAGCGGAGTAAGGAGGCCCAGTGGTCCTCCACGGCTAGATTAAATCCCGCTTTACCCTCCTCCGTAAATGAACCCTGCCAGTTATTCACCCAATCGAACATGACAAAAGGCTCGATCGCAAACCAATTCATTTCGTTCCATTCGAACGGGGCCGCCGCTTCCAAATGTGGGGAGAGTACCCACCCGTGCGCATCTGCGTTCGAGGTGATCAAGGACAAAGTATGGCGTTCATTATCCAGTTGATAGAGGCCGCTCCAAAGGGCTCCATTGATCCACCAGTGGCACCATCTATATAGACCGTAAGCAACGACCATTTCTTCGTGGATTTTTGCATGCCCCTGAGATTGCCCATAATGAACGTAATTGAATGCATAGCCCAAACCTACGCCTGCAAGCCCATCTTTCATTTGGAAATCGAATCCTACAAGCATCCCTGCGATATCATTTGAAAACGATGGGATCTCGTTATGGGCTTTTTGATGCACGTAGTCGCCGAATGGAGCGCCCCAGAGAGTATAGCTGGGAGCTGGCTGCTGTGTTTCTTGGTCAGAAGCAAGAGGGGCTTCTTCAAGTTCATTATTAGGAGCAAGAGGAGCTTCTTTCATTTTTCGCGAATCACTAAAGGCAAGAAGAGCGGTCTCCTTATTTTGAGGCTTTCTCCTAATCCAATGTCTACTTTGCTCGATCAGATGCGTTTCCAAGGCATAAGTCGCTGCAAGTTGCATATTCATGACGCTAGTGTAAGGCCCGATGGAGAGCGGCGTCGCTGCATCTGCAATCGCTACACTGAAAATTTCTCCACCCATCGAGGGGAATCCGCTACCCGTGAGCTGTGTGAGAGTTCCGTTCGGCGCTACGAGAGCCACATACGCGGGAATGGTGCCTGTAGCATCTACCCCTCCAATGATTGCGACTCCAGCAGAATTGATCGCTACGCTGTTAATGATTCCTGACGTAGAAGGAAACCCGTCACCAGAGAGCTTTGAAAGGGTTCCGTTCGGCGCCACAAGCGCGGCATAGGCGGGCTGGGCGCCACTCCGATCTACTCCTCCAATGATGCCCTCTCCCGAATCATTGATCGCTACGCTCAAAATGTCTCCTGACGTCGAGGGGATTCCCCCGCCAGAGAGCTGCGTGAGAGTGCCGTTCGGCGCTACGAGCGCCGCATAAGCGGGTCGGGAGCCGAGGGCATTTTGGCCTCCAATGATCGCCACGCCAGAAGAATTGATCGCTACGCTGTTAATGAATCCTGAGGCAGAAGGAAACCCGTCACCAGAGAGCGGCGTGACAGTGCCGTTCGGTGCTACGAGCGCTGCATAGGCGGGATCTGGGGGAATAGAACTTTGCCCCCCGATGATGCCTGCGCCAGAAGAATTGATCGCTACGCTAAAAATTTCTCCACTCGTTGTGGGGAATCCGGTTAAAGAAAGTTGCGTGACAGTGCCGTTCGGCGCCACAAGTGCGGCATATGGAGGCTGGGCGCCTGTCTCATCCGTTCCCCCGATGAGGCCCTCGCCAGAATTATTGATCGCTACGCTGTCAATGAATCCTCCTATTGAGGGGAATCCTCCGCCAGAGAGCTGCATAAGAGTGCCGTTCGGCGCTACGAGCGCCGCATATGCGCCCCCGGCAAACAGATCTTCGCCTCCGATGATCGCGGCGCCAGACGAATTGATTGCAACGCTATCAATGAGTCCGGAAGTAGATGGGAATCCCCCGCCAGAGAGCTGCGTGAGAGTGCCATCTGGCCCCACCAAGGCTGCATACGCCGGCTGGGCGCCAGCAAAATCCTGGCCACCGACGATCGCAGTAGCAGGGCTCGCATATGCCGTTTTTACAAAGAGTGTCATAAGAAGAATGATTCTAGTTCTCATGGACAACCGATTTTAATCATCGCAAACACATCTAATGAACATATACATGAACCACCGAAATTTTACTTGTCAAGTTGAAAGGTTGGGTGTTGGGTATACGGTAAACTTGAAAATAGATAGTATGGTAGTATGAATGGCGGAGGATCTATGAAACATTTAACAGATGCAAATTTCGACGCGGAGATCCAAAAAGGGGTGACCCTTGTCGATTTCCATGCGAATTGGTGCGGTCCTTGCCGCATGCTGGCCCCTGTTTTGGAGCAGGTTTCCAAGGAGCTCAAGGGGAAGGCCTCCCTCGGAAAAATCGATATCGACGCAGAGCAAAAGACGGCGACCCGCTTCCAGATCACTTCCGTTCCTACGATGATCCTCTTCAAGGACGGTAAAGAGGTGAACCGCTTGGTCGGCCTCAGGAACGCCGAGGCGATCAAAGATTTTATTATGTCCGCGACTTGAAAACGGTGCTCTATGGGCCGATTTCTGATGATCACGGGCTTTCTCATCGTGGTCCTTGGCCTTCTGATCCACTTTAAAGTAGCGATTCCTTGGCTCACTGGTTGGATCGGAAAGCTCCCGGGCGACCTAGTGATTAAGAAAGGTCATATTACGCTCTATCTACCTCTCGCCACTTCCGCATTGCTCAGCGTTGTCCTCTCCCTCGTATTTTCGCTATTTAGAAAATGATTTTGCCTCAGCGCCTCAAAAAGGACGATGCTCACGCTGCAAGCGAGGTTGAGGCACCTCGCCTTGGGCGACATGGGAATTTTGAAAAAGCGATCGGGCCACTCTTCTCTAAAGAGCGTTGGCAGCCCCTCTGTTTCCGATCCGAATACGAGAAGGGCATCCGGAGGATAGGCGGCTTCGGTGTAGGACTTTATCGCTTTGCTTGAAAAAAAGAAAACCGGTTTTCTCTCAATAAAATGAGGCAGGTCGTCGATTTCTTGGACCTCCACTCCCTCCCAATAGTCGAGGCCCGCGCGCTTGAGATGCCGGGCAGAAGTAGAGAAGCCAAGCGGCCGAACGAGGACAAGGCCTGCCGCTGCGGCAGCGCAGGTGCGGACGATATTCCCTGTGTTTTGGGGAATTTGTGGTTGATAGAGGATGACTAACATATACCTCCAATGGGATTCATGACGATGTAACTTCTCGCTGATATTGACTCAGGCATTTGATTATAAATAGGATAAATAACCACCGAGAGCACCGAGGAAACCGAGGCGCGAAACGCGCATTTTTTTCTTTCTCCGTGTTCTCGGTGTGCTCGGTGGTTTTCTTTCATGTTTAATGACTTAGGTTCATTGCGAATTTAAGCCCATGAGACGGATTCATGAATCGGCGCAACCTTTCGCCCAGATTGACTCGATCGCATGCGGTTTCTCTGAGAGCCCCGCCTTCGAGAAAGAGGATGGTGTCAAAAACCTTGGATGCGAAGCCGATGTCTTGGCTTGCGATGACGAGCCCCACTCCCCGGCTGCCTAGCCTCATTAAGATTTCGATCAATCGATTCGTGTTCTCAGGGTCGAGAGCTGAGGTAGGCTCGTCGAGGAGTAAAAATAAGGGGGAGAGAAGTGCCGCGCGGGCAATCGCCACCCGTTGCTGCTGCCCGCCGGAGAGTTCATGAGGATAGGCTGAGCTCAATTTTTCGATACCCAGAGAGAAAAACATTTCCCTGGCCCGCTCTATTGCTAGCCTTTTACTTACCCCCCGATTCAGAACTTGCGGCTGTGTACAATTTCCTAAAGCGTCCATATGCGGAAAAAGGGCATAGTTTTGCGATACAAATCCAATCAGCCTGCCTCTTTCTTTTGGCGGCAAATTTTTGATGCACTGTCCCTGATAGGAAATTTCTCCCTCATAGTTTGATTCCAATTGAGCCATGCAACGCAAGAGCGAACTTTTCCCTGACCCGCTTTCTCCGAGAAGCAGCGTTATTTTGTTGCGGGGGATTTCGTGAGTGATCCGAGACAAAATTTTCGCGCTCTTTTTGACCAAAGATACGTCCTTAATTTTTAACATACGCAAGCTTCCTTTCCAGGAGTCTGGTCATCATGTTTAACAGGACCGACAAACAAAGATAAAGGAAGGCGACCATCAGATAGATCGGGATCGGCTCCATTTCTCTGCTGACCACGTTCATCCCGGCTCGAGTCAGTTCCAAAAGACCGATGGAAGAAACGATGGCCGTGCTTTTTAATATGGATTCCAGCTCATTATTGAAAGCGGGCAGCACATTCTGGA
>CAYTXY010000026.1:0-14463 GCA_964441355.1 uncultured bacterium | reverse complement strand
ATTTTGTCTTTTGATAACCTGGATCTAATATTTTTTCGATGCATGTCTTTTTATAAAGATCCATTTCCTTTTGAGAATAAACGATATAGTTTGATAATGGATTTTGAGACCATCCTAAGCTGGCAGCCATGACGAAAAAAAGCAGATACTTTGACATTGTATTCACCTTGTGTTTGTTCTTAAATCATCCAAGATTCAATCGTATCCAATGTGGTGTCGATTTTAGACGGTCGATCTCTTTGGCCCAATAGTCCATGGAGAGTTTTTCCAAATTAAACGTTTGCTCTGAAAACTCTTTATACTTTTTCTCGAGGAACTCTTCCGTCACATCGGACCATTCCTGGGCGATCAAGACGGGCAGCCCGGCGTAGAGGCAGTCCAGAGAGGAGGTTTTGACGATGGGGATGGTGCCGAGATAGAGGCTTTCCCACAGCCGATGGGTATCCAGGCCGTTTCCGCGAGGGGCCACCTCAAATTTAGACGAGGAGACATCGATCAGGAATCGCATGAACGGCTTCCCTTCAGGGCGGTAGCATGAGGGCATGGAACAAAAATGATTATAGACGAAGCCCCGCTCTATGGGGAACGTTCCGATGGAAATATTCATATGAACGAGATGCTTCCTTAAATGCTTCAGTTCTTTGATCCTTTGGAGCGTTTCCGTATGGCCATGGGGCCAGCAGTAGTTGGCGATGCCTATAGGGATGGGATGGAATTTTGGGTGTGGAGTGCCATCATAGTTTTGCATAAACCAGGCGATGATCTTCGGATCATCGGCATAATGGGCGTAACGATCCGGCATGGGAGCGTCGGCGTTGTGGGTGATCAGAACGTAAGGATGGGGAATCAGGGGGTGGATGTTCCGAAAGAAACGATCGATAAGATCCGGTTTGACGAAGATCGAGCTTTTTGGCTGAACGGTTTGCGGAATCAGCGAACTGTCCACCTCGTCAAAGACGTAATCGGCAATTGCCCTAAAACCGTCCCCGGAAACAAAGGGTGCTTTCGATGGGCGGTTCGGCGGGTTAGGGACCGCAAAAGAGGCTAGCGGGATCAGCAGCCAGACAATCCACTTCACAGGATTCCTCCGGAAACCATAGTTCTTTGGCGACCCTGAAGCAGGATCGCATTTCGTTCGCTTTGCTCACTGCATTTCATTTAGATCCCCTTTTTGGAGGAAAATTTTTTTAAATCTTTGCAATGGATATGCAAATTGACGATTTTTATTTTTTCGTCCTTGTAAATCGCATAAGGGACTTTCCGGCCACCTGAGTCTTCGACCCATTCGTAATCGAACAAAGAAGGATTCACAACGCACGACTCATTGATGAAACCCGGTTGAACAGGCCCATGGATGGGATCGACTCCTCCCAGATATTGCCCCATCGCCGCGGCATCAAAAATGGCATGGAACTCCTCGTAATGGTTGGAGTAGAGTTCAGGGCGCAGCCCCCGATGGCCATATGGACTGGTCAAGGGATAGTCCTTGGCGTAGGAGGGGGGGGCGATCGGTAAATGATCGATATGCGCGCCTCCTTCCCAGTTTTTAAATCGCGCGAGCTGGTCCATATCATTTTGGCGGGGCTGCTGCAGGATGGAGCGCAGAAAATGCTCAAGAGGCTCTAAAGTCGCAATATACATAATGCCTGCGATGCCCCTTTGATCATGATCGAAAGTCACCCCGAGCCGGCTGGAATAATATTTTTTAAAGACCGGCAAGAACTCTTCCAGATTTGCATAGAGCATATTGTCGTTTTCCAAATGGACGACATCCGTAAGCTGGTATTTTTTCATGAGCTCGTAGAGATAAAAAAACCTCTCTGTCGTATAGCGCCAGAACCCGTGGTTGCCGCAAACTCTTATGAAGAGCTCATGATTTTTTTCTTTGGGCAGAGATTCGGCCTCAACGCATATCGCCGGAATCTCGGGGATGAGTTGTAAAGCCCTCTTATCCCCCACTAAGTAGATAGGGATCATTGGATTGAAGAGGTGCGCTTGTTTGACCGCATCGATCGCATAAGAAGGGATCGTCGGGCCGATGTGGACAAATACGATAGCCTGGCTAAAGAGCCATTGGATAGAGCAAACAAAAAAAAGAAGGGTTTTCATTTATTTTATCGGCTTGAAGGTGCAAGCGATATTTTTCCTTTTTCCCCAGGCTTCCATGAAGTCGGTAAGCGAATAGGAGACGTTGGTCGATTTATCTGTGGGGAAGTAGGGGTCGATGCAGTGAACCTTTTGAGCCTCGGGGTCGTAACCGATCACGCAGAGGGCATGCTCCCGGTAGAAAGGTCTCGGACCTCCCTTCAACGTTCCCTTGATCCCGACAACGACAGGACATCCTTGAGCAAGATAAGAATAAAGGGCCGTAAAATCAGGGAGTCTTTGGATTTGAACTAGATATTTGCCATCAAGTGCCTCGGAGGCTGCCGCGGCGCATAAACTCCAATGGTCATAAGCGTCAAACTCCTGGTCATAGCTTTGCGAGGCAAAAGCGGAAGGGTCGATTTTTTTCTCTTGGATGAGAGTGTTCACCGCGATGGAGACGGCCGTTGTCAGATATAAGTCTGAATAACGTCGCTCGCGGAGGGTGATCAAACTTTGTTTGACGGGATTTTTGAGGAGAACGGGCAAAAGAGGCTCTTTCGTGGAAAAAACATTGGCCGGCTCATTAGTGAAAACCGAGATTGAGCCTATCGGATAGAGCGAGTCGACGAAAACGATAAATGCGTCCGCGTGGCCGGATTTGAGAGATACGACTCCCCGAAAGGCTGTTGCAAAAGAATCTTCGGGCGCATCTCGAAAGAGCATCTGGCCCCAGGCGCCCCACTGTCCATAGTAAAGAAGTGGGGACCATTCGCCGTTTTGTCTGACGCTGACAAAGAAAAAATAACCGCCCGCCGCAGGACGCGTTCCATTCCATGTCAAGATAAGCTCATCAAACGGAGCTGTTTCGGACACTTCCCAGATAAGGGGCGTTTCCCCAGAGTCGGGGAAATGGTCGTAAATTTTCGATGAGCCGGTCGAGGACAAGATGAGGAAGAAAGTGGTTAAAAAATATTTCATCCCGTAGGATCTTAAGCCGAATGAAAAGAATGTTCAATCTTTTTTTATTCCTTATCCCCCTCTTCTTTTTCGGCCTCGAAAAAAGAGAAACGCCTCTTCATTTGAAGACGAGCGTGATCATCCCTTGCGCTTCAAGTCATTTTCCCCTTTTGGAAGGGCTTCTCACCTCTTACGCTAAACAGACGAGATTGCCCGATGAAATCGTGATATCTCTTTCTGAAGCGGAAAGCGTTGGCCAACTCAGCATCGCCGCTTTGGAGCAAAAAAGTTGGGGGTTTGCCCTAAAAATCATCCCTCACGAAAAGAAGCTTGTTCCCGGGGCGAACCGAAATGCGGCGTGCCACGCTTCTACTGGAGATCTGATCCTTTGCCAGGACGCCGATGACTTGCCCCATCCCCAACGGGTCGAAATCATCGCCGCTTTGTTCGAAAATTATTGGCTCGACCATCTGATCCATCAGTGGATCCCCTCGTCGCAACCCTTCGAACCGATTTTTCTGGCCGGCGTGGAAGAATTAGTTGATTCCTTTCAGCACTATACAAAGATCGATATCGCGGATCTCCATAATGGAAGCGTCTCTTTTTTACGGGAGGTCTTTTCAAAAGTTCATTGGAAACCGATCGCGTTTATCAGCGAAGATGTGATCTTCAATCAACACGCTTACGCGTTATGCAAAAATAAAGCCATTTTGAAGCTGCCCCTCATTCAATACCGGTTTGAACTCTCAACCTTTGATTTGGAGGCCTTTAAATGAGGTATTTCCTGATTTTTTGTGTCACTGTCTTATTCGCCGCCGAACCTCAAAAAACTACCTATCGGTTTTCCAATGAGCCGATCGATGTAGTGATCCCTTGCCACAGAAAAGATCTCTATACCCTGGAAAAGTGCATTGGAGGGATTAAAAAAAACGGAAAAAACATTCGGCGCGTGATCGTCGTTTCTTCAGAGCGCCTGAGTGATTCCGCGGAGTGGTTTGATGAAAATCTGTTCCCATTTTCCAAAAAAGACCTTGCAGAAGAAATTTTTCATGGAGAAGAAGGGAAGGCCTCTCAATTTTTGCAAACTCCCGGATGCAGGATCGGGTGGATTTTTCAGCAATTCTTAAAATTTTATGCGCCTTTTGTCATCCCCGGGATTTCGTCGAATGTGCTGATCTTGGATTCCGATGTGGTTTTTCTCAACCCTACGAGCTTTCAAAATGAATCCGGGGGGCCTCATTTTATTCCATCGAAAGAACATTGGAAGCCCTATTTTCACCATGCCGCTCGCCTATTGCCCTGGTTGAGGAGAGTAGACTTTTCGCTTTCGGGAGTTTCTCACCATATGCTTTTCCAAAGACCTCTCCTCGAAGATCTTTTTTCTTTGATCGAGCTTGAACATTGCATCGAGCCCTGGAAAGCGATGTGCCGATGTGTCGATCCTGCAGAATTGTACCAATCGTGTATGTCCGAATATGAAATCTACTTCAATTTTGCCCTTCTTCGTACTCATCAAGCGACGCTTCACCCTGCCAGATGGGCTCAGGTCGCTCATCTCGATTTCATGGCTCCTTATCAAAAAATGGGGTATCTCTTTATCGCTTGTCACGATTGGTCAAGGAACCATTCATGAAGTGGATTAGATTCGTTTTTATGATCTCTGCTCTAACAGCTCAAGCGGCGGCGATCACGTACGACTTCAGCGGCGGCAGATTTGGAGACAACCTGATCTCCTATCTCCACGCCAAATGGATTTCGTACCACTATGACCTCCCTCTCCTCTATCGTCCTTTTCCTTTATCCTCTGAACTCGCGATGGAGGAAAAAGAATTGAAAGAGGTCTCATCTTCGGGGCCCAAAATGCCGCTCAGGCATCTTGGATTTCTCAAAAAAGATACATCTTGCCTCTATTCCATTTCCTATTTTCCCGAAAACCCTGAGGAAAGACCATTTTGGCACATCCCTTTTATCGTGGATTGGGAGGATCCTCAGTTTCGCAAGATGGCAAGAGAAATGATTGCTCCAAGGACGCCTCTTTATCTAACAAAGCCGCCAGAATCTACGGTCAATATCGCCATCCATGTCCGAGAAGGGGGCGGCTTCGATACGGATCATACCCGTGTAAATGCTCCCCTGAAACTCCCGCCAATTGAATTTTATGTCGAGGGGCTGCTCAAAATCATCTCCCTTTTCGAGGGAAAAGCCATTTATTGCCATCTCTTCACGGATGCCATCGACGTCGAGTCGATTGCGAATGTGTTCATCCAGGCGGCGCCTCAGATCCAGTATGGATATCGAAAGGCTCAGAATTTTCACGCGCTCAATGTCCTGGAAGATTTTTTCTCCTTTTTTGAATTCGATATTCTGATCCGTCCCCAATCTAACTATAGCATGGTCCCTGCGCTTCTTCACGATTTTGCGATTGACTACGCTCCGATGCGCGCCTCAAACATAAACGGCCAGATTAGAATTGAGGAAGTTGCCTTCAAAAAAAATCAAACCATTTTAAAATCATTAACTCAGAGGTGAGTATGTGGCTTATTTTTTTATTTTTGATCCAAGCTCTTTTCGCTGAAGAGAAGTTTGTGATTGGCAACTGCCCGAAAGAGGGTTTTTTTTCCTCTTATTGCAGCGCATTGAACAGCATCATGTGGGCTGAAAAGAATGGCAAGGTCCCTGTCATGCACTGGGATGCATCTTTTTGTCACTATCAAAAGGAGGGATGGCGGGGAAGCTTGCAGCCTTGGGAGTATTATTTTGAACCTGTGTCCGATCTTGCTTTTGAGCCGACGGATCCTGTGTATCGTGTCTATGGAGCTCCGGATGACTTCAACCTTCCCATGATTTTTGTCCGAGACCAGGCAAAGTTCGAGGAGCTGAGAGACGACGCAAAAAAGGCGATCGATAAATACATCCAGGTCAGACCTGAAATTGTGGAAAAAGCAGATTTGTTCTTTCGAGAGCACATGGAAGGAGCGGTCAATATCGGCATTCATATGCGAGGAACCGATCGGGCAGCCAATGACAAATGGGCATTGCCAAACGATCTGATCGAAGAGGCGAAAAAATTGGCTGCCGAGATTCCCGGCAGAGTCCAATTCTTCGTTGCGACCGATGAGGAATGCTATCTGGATTTAGCCAAGAAGGCCCTCGTTGGGCTGATCTATTGCGATTCGACAAGATCGCAGGATGGAAAGCCCCTCCATCTGTCAATTTCTCAAAAAAAACAAGCTGCGAACCTTGGCGAAGAGGTATTGATCGAGGGTTTGCTTTTGGCAAAATGCGATTATTTGCTGCACAGCATGTCCGCCGTACCTATCGCAGTCATGATGATGAACCCCTCGATCAAAAACGTCTATTTCAACCCCTATAAGTATCTCTATAGGAATTGATAAGGGTTTTCCAGTATTCCATGGAAAGCTTTTCGAGGTGATAGGTTTGGTTTTGCATCTCGGCCTCTTTTTTGCGAAGGAAGTCATCTGTGACTTCCTTCCAGTCTTTGATGATGAGGACGGGGAGGCCGGAGTAGAGCTCGTCGAGGGGGGATGTCCGGACGATGGGGATGGTGCCCACATAAAGGCTCTCCCAAAGTCGATAGGTATCCCAGGCAATGCCCCGCGGCGCGATCTCAAAAGCGGATGAGGCGACGTCGCTCAGGTACCCTTCGTACATTTTTTTCACGGTCCGGTAGCAGTAGGGAGTGTTGCAGAGTTGCTTAAAGATAGGCCATCTTTCTTTATAGTTTGTCTGGATGGTGAGGCCTAAATGGAGGAGGTGCTGTTTTGGCGGTTTGTTTTCCTGCACGTTTTTCAAGTATTTTTGATTTCCGTTCGGCCAATTGAAGTTGGCGCAGCCCATCGGGACAGGAATGAGTTTGGGATGTTCCTCTTCAGCATTTTCACCAAACCAAGCCAGGATCTTCGGGTCATCTAAATGGGATTTAAAAGGCCCTGGAACCGGATCGTCTGAATTGTGGGTAATGAGAATATAGGGATTCTCGATCCGCGGGTGCATTTCTTCGAAAAATTTGCTTAGATAATCGGTTCTAACGAAAACGGTGTGGCCTTCCAGGACCGTTTCTGGAATCAAGGGGCTATCGAGTTCATCAAAGGCGTGATTGGCAAATGCCCGGAACGCATCGCCCGTAACGATATCATCGAAAATAGGCCGATGCGGTGCAGGGGGCACTCCAAAGCAGAGAAAGGGGATGAAGATTAGGAAGATGTTTCTCATTCAAAAAGTCTCCTGTAGAGGGTTTCATTCATTTCAGTGCCGTAAGGGGTATGGACGATGGCAAAGTCGTGTAAGAGCGATGGGACGATGCTGAAATTGGATTGGGGGCGGATCAAGATGTCGAATAGGAATAAGGAAAAGAAGTCTTCAAGGACGTTCCGGTCATGGCGATTCAATCCTTGTCGGCAGCCAAACTTGATTCCTGGAAAAGCGGTTTTGAACGATTCGAGGAGGAATTGTGGGACGCGGGCGTCGGAGAAGATATGGCAGTAGATGGGTTTGCTCGGAAGGAGCGGCAACACGGCAGCAAGCCCGTTTCTGTAAAATTCGAGAGGGGGTAGTTTTCTTGGAAATTTTTGTTTCATGTCATCATGATCAAAGCCTCCCCCTTCCCTGACATGGATCGCGATATTGATGAAATTATCTAGAGGTTTTATGAGTTTAAGGCTGCCCTTGGGAGCGATGAGCTCGAGGCATTCGGCGCGGAACTGCTCGTTTTTCCAATCGACGTCAAAATAGAAGTACTCTGGTTTTTCAATCTGATCTTCAGGGAAATAAGGGCAAATGTAGAGACAAGATCTTTCCGGATCGATCCCCTGTCCAAGATGGCGTCTTGTCCTTCCCTGGCTCGGTGTGTAGATCGCTTCTTTGTCATGGAGACAAAGTTCGCAGGAATGGGGGAACGGCTTGTAGAGGAGGGGGATGTGATGGGTGTAAGAGATCCACTTTGCGTGTAGGTAGGAGAGGAGATTGTCGCCCAGCCTCCCGCCGCTGAATTCATAAGTGACGGCGGAATCAACAGCGCAAAGAGAAGTACAGAGTAACAGTAAAAGTAGTTTCATTTTTTTGGGTCGATATTTTAACAATGAAAGAATTTTTATGCAAAAAATCTGGAAAAATATATCTTTATCCTAACCGGGATAAGGCTATTATGAGATATGTCTTCGCTTTTTTACTCTTCGCCGGGCTTTTCTTTGGGGATGAGGATATCTATCCTCCAAAGCCGCAATGCAAAGATGAAGAGAAGATGTATTGTTGCGAATATCCGGAAGACGCCTGTCCTTTACCGGAAAACCCGACGGTTTTTATCCCCTGTGCAAAAGGGCTGATTATAGGCGAGGGGGATGAAGGGCCAGATCCAAATGAAGTATCGGGCATTGTTTTTTCGGGGATTTGCATTCCCGGGAATCCCGAGTGTCTGAGAACCTGTCTAACCCATCTGGTAGTAGATCGGCAAATCACGATGGCTACGATCGAGGAAATCAAAAGAGAGATCCATCTGCACTACTATAACGAAGGATACCCGTTCGTGCGGGTGTTTCTGCCGGAACAGGAGGTAAAGAATAACGTTTTTAAAATGGTTGTCGTAGAGAGCAGGTTGGGGAGGGTGGAGGCCCGGGAGAACCGTTGGTACAAAAGTGCTTTGCTGGAAAAAGCAATCTCGGTACAACCTGATGAGATCCTCAACCTAAACCAAATCATGAGGGATTTGAACTTTCTCAATAAAAGCCCTTTCATGCGGGTCGATGCGATCTACACTCCAGGATCAGAGCCTTATACCACAGACATTATACTAAAGGTGAAAGACATTTGTCCTTTCCGGGTTTATGGAGGGGTGGATAATGCGGGGCTGGTGGCAACGAATCGAGGGCGCGGGTTCGCAGGGATCGAATATGGAAATATGTGGGGGTGGAACCACACCTTGAATCTGGGAGCCGTCAGCTCGCTCGATTCTTCGAGATTCCGGGCATACACGGCGCAATATATAGCGCTTTTTTCTTCCCATCATGTGTTGACATTATTTGGGGGATATTCTCATGTTCGCCACGTCAGATTGGAATTTCCTTCCATGAAAAATCACGGCAATAGTTACCAGGGATCGCTCCGTTACGCCATTCCGATCATGCCCGCAGGACGTCTCAACCATGAATTTAGCTTCGGTGCCGATTTTAAACGGACCAACAATACGATTGAGTTTAGCGCTCTTTTTGAAAGGTTCGGGAAGAACGCCAATTTAACCCAGGCTGCTTTTGGATATGATGCAAATTTCGAAGTGCCGCTATTTCGGATTGAGTGGGGCGCTGAACTTTTTTGGTCGCCGGGAAGGATAGTCGCTGACCAAACCAACGAAGATTATAGCAGCCTTCGTCCAGGAGCGGTAAACAAGTATGTATATGGCACAGGCCATATCCGTTTATTGCAGTGGATGCCTCGTGATTTTTCCTTCGTAGTATGGCTAAGGGGGCAAGTGGCTTCCAATAATCTTCTCCCTAGCGAACAGATAGGCATCGGGGGCTATGATACAGTTCGCGGCTATGAAGAGCGGCAGCTCAACACCGATGCCGGCTTTATCCTGAATACGGAAATCCGGACGCCTTTCATTTCATTGTTTCCTAAAAGCTGGGGACGCAAGAAATATTCCGAGGGACTTCAGTTCTTGGTCTTTATGGATTACGGGTATGGCCGCAACCACACCCCTATCCCAGATGAGGGAAAAGCGCAATTTCTCCTGGGAGCGGGGCCGGGCGCGCGCTACAACATCGATCCTTGGATTTACGCTCGGCTCGACTGGGGTTTCAAATGGCACTCCGAGAGCGAATTTGGGTTTGGCGGAAGCATGATCCACTTCGCTGTGAACATAAGTCTTTGAGGCTAGTTAAGGGGCATGGATTTTTTGTTGGAACAGAAACTTAAGGAAAATATGTGTCGGTTTTGGAAGTCGCTGCTACTGATCATCGTTCTCGGGATGAGTACCTGTTTACATGCGGAGCCGCAGGGGTTTCAATGCATAGCAGGGGATGCCCGCCCGCCAGTAACAGAAAGCGCTGGCAAATGGACCATTGAAGCAAACACCGATTCGATCATCCATTGGGATAGCTTTTCCATCGAACGTAGCGAACTTGTCCATTTTAAGCAGGGCAGTTCTTATTCATCCATATTAAATAGAGTAATTGGCTCCTCTAAAAGCGAGCTTTTAGGCCATCTGACTTCCAACGGCAAGGTTTTTCTCTTGAATCCCAACGGCGTCTTGATCGGGCCGAGCGGGCGGGTCGATACGGCGGGTTTCATTGCCTCCAGTTTTGATGTGTTGGACGCGGAGTTTCTCCGAGGCAAAGACATGCTCTTTGCCGGCGTTAGCAAAGAGTCCGTGGTCAACTTGGGCACTATCGAATGTCAAACGGGCGATGTCGCACTGATTGGATTTCAAGTGCAAAACGAGGGGCGTATCGAGGCTCCCGATGGGGTCGTCTCTCTTGCGGCCGGGATGGAAATCCTCCTGAAACCGGAAGGGACGCAGCGGGTTTTCATTCGGGCGGAGGGAGTGAACGAATCCATCGAGCATACCGGGTCGATTCAAGCTCTTATTGCCGAGATGCGCACGGCCAGCCCTTATGAAAAGGCGATACGGAGCTCGGGAAGTGTCGAGGCCAGTTCAGTAACAGAAGAGGGAGGCCGGATCTACCTAGTGGCCGAAAAGGGGACAATCGAGCTGCAAGGCAGCAAGTTCAAAGGAAACACGGTACATGTCCTCGGAGAAGAAATTCGAATTTCGAAGAGCGAGATCGATGTTTCAGGAGTTAACGGCGGAACGATCCTCATCGGTGGCGATTATCAAGGAAAAGACGCGGTTGCCAAGCGCGTGTTTGTCGATAAAGAGAGCGTGTTCAATGCCAACGCGTTGACAAATGGCAATGGCGGCAAGGTCATTTGCTGGTCGGACGATCAGATGGCCCATTTTGGGAAGGTGAACGCCAAGGGCGGAGCCGAGAGCGGTGACGGGGGGCTTGTCGAGATCTCAGGCAAAGAACACCTTATTTTCGAAGGGCTAGTCGATACGACGGCGCCTTTTGGCAAAACCGGCACTCTTCTACTCGACCCGAGCACGATTACGATTTCTACTGGAACCGATACGGGGGTTTATAATGGGACGACAGGAACCTGGCAGTTCAATACGAAATTCATCAACAACATCGTCAATACGACGACGCTGCAAAATCAGCTCAATCTGACCAACGTCACGATCATGACGCCGGATCCAACTTATGATGTGGCCGATCCAACGATTACAGTATCAAACGCCATCACTTGGACGGCTCCTACAACGCTGACTTTGATGGCGAGCAGTATCTTTATCAATGCCGCGATTACAAATAATGTCGGAGGCTCAGGCCTGACTCTAACAGGTTATGGCAACGGGGCTCCCAATACTGCAGCTATCGGCGTTACCGTCTCCGCGAATTTATCTTTGCCTCTTGGGACAATTACTTTCCGAGATTGCGTGGGCGGAACAGCAACGGCGGGGAACAACTACGGAGTCGAGATAGCACCCGCTGTTACTGTGAATGGGCTCCATATCATCGGAGTGGATTGCTATGGCGGCCCTGGTCTGACCGGCGATAACGGATTTTTTATGACTGGGGGAGCAGTTCTAGGATCCACGACCACCCAAAATATAGCCATCACCGCAGGAAGCCTCGGACTAGGAACGGCCGAAACTGGAATTTTGATTAGTGCTAGCTCGGTGATAGTGGGCGATGGCGGCACGATTTCTCTCTTTGGCACTGGAGGGGGCGGTTACAATGGAACGGGCAGTGCCAATCACGGGATTCTCTTTTTTGGGGCGACGTTGACCGCGGGCAATGGAGGCAGCCAAGCTTCCACCATCAATATTTCCGGCATCGGCGGGAGCGGATCGGGCGGAAACAACCATGGCGTAAGCGCCCTTACTTCTTTTGCCGTCAACCTCAACAACACAAACCCTGCAAGCGCTCTCAATTTCATAAACTGTGTAGGGGGGAGCGGCGGGGCGCCCAATGCGGCACTCAATGTAGGGGTCAATTTTGGGGTCTCGCTTAATTTAGCCCACGGCTCATTGAACTTCCAAAACATTACCGGGGGATCTGGCGGAAGCGGAAATACCACGAATCATGGGGTTTTAGTCGGTTTCGGAGACACCGTCAACGCTCCAGTGATTCTAGCAACCGATTGCTTTGGAGGGCCTGGAACGGGATCCGACGTTGGTTTTTTCGTAAACGGGGGCACGCTGGGCTCTTCGCTCACAAATCAAATTTCGATCTCCGCCGGAAGTTTGGGAACTGGAACTAGCGAAGTAGGGATTCAACTCGGCACGCTCAGCCAAGTCATTGTCGGGGACGGCGGCACAATTTCTCTCTTTGGCACGGGAGGGGGCGCTTACAATGGGTCGGGCAGCAACAATCACGGCGTCTTACTTAACTGCACAATAACCGCGGGCAATGGGGGATCTCAAGCCACTACCATCAATATTTCAGGGATTGGAGGGAGCGGATCGGGGGGAAATAACGATGGAGTCAGCATCACTTTCGCCACTCCCTTTGTCAATCTCAACAACACCAACCCCGCAAGCTCTCTCAATTTCATCAATTGCATTGGGGGCAGCGGCGGGCAGAATAATATTGGGGTGTTCATGTTCGGCCCCTTCACTCTCTCCCATGGCTCCTTGAATTTTAGAAATGTGGTTGGCGGACCGGGCGGCAGCGGCACGACAGGACACAATGGGGTACAAATCAGCGGCTCGGTGAGCGCTCCAGCGATTATTGCCACCGATTGCTATGGCGGCCCTGGAACGGGGACGGACATTGGTTTTTACTCCCCCTTCGGAGGGCTTGGCTCTCCGCTTACAAATCAAATTTCGATCTCCGCCGGAAGTTTGGGAACCGGAAGCAACGAAATAGGGATTCAAATCAATACGGGCGTCTCGGTCGGGGACGGGGGCACGATCACCCTGGTTGGCACCGGCGGAGGCGCTTATAATGGGTCGGGCACCGGCAATGATGGTATCCTATTTAACGGCGCATCATTAACCGCGGGCAATGGGGGAACCCAAGCCACCGCGATCAATATTTCCGGAATCGGCGGCAGCGGTTCTGGCGGACTTAACTTTGGTGTAAGTCTCGTGGGCCCATTTACTGTCACTCTCAATAACACAAACTCGGCCAGCGCTCTTAATTTCATCAATTGCATTGGAGGTAGCGGAGGGACGCTCAATGCGGCATCCAATTACGGGATCAATTTTTCCTCACCATTGAACCTAGCTCGCGGCTCATTGAACTTCCAAAATATTACGGGTGGATCGGGCGGAAGCGGAACCACCGATAACCATGGGGTTTATATCAACGACGTCACAGTGAGCGCTCCAGCGATCCTAGCCACCGATTGCTATGGCGGACCTGGAACGGGCGATGACATTGGTTTTAACATATTTTTTACTTCGACTGGAGCCACGCTTGGCTCTTCGAGCACAAACCTCATTTCGATCTCCGCCGGAAGTTTGGGAACCGGAACCGGTGAGAAAGGAATTGAAGTTAGTGTTGGCAGCCAAATCATTGTCGGAGATGGCGGCACAATTTCTCTCTTTGGGATGGGAGGAGGCTCTTACAATGGATCGGGCAGCGCCAATCACGGCATCTTCATTAACGGCACATTGACCGCGGGCAATGGGGGAACCCAAGCCACCACCATCAATCTTTCGGGGATTGGCGGGAGCGGATCGGGCGGAGGTCATGCTGGCGTAAACGTCCTCTTTATCCCTCCGTTTGTCAATCTCAATAACACAAACCCGGCAAGCGCTCTCAATTTCATCAATTGTATTGGAGGCAGCGGCGGGCAGAATAATGTGGGGGTATTCGCGATCGGCCCTTTCACCCTCGCCCATGGCTCCTTGAATTTTAAAAATGTGGTCGGCGGATCGGGGGGAAGCGGCACCACAAGCCACAATGGCGTTCAACTCAATGGTGTAGTGAGCGCTCCGGTCATGATTGCCATTGATTGTCTTGGCGGTCCTGGAACGGGATCTGACTTTGGTTTTTACTCCCCCTTCGGAGGGCTTGGCTCTTCGATTACCAATCTCATGTCGATCTCTGCGGGAAGTTTGGGAACCGGAAGCAACGAGGTAGGGATTCAAATCAACACGAGCGCCACTGTTGGAGATGGCGGCACGATGGCTCTCTTTGGCACCGGAGGCGGCGCTTACAATGGGTCGGGGACCAACAATTTCGGCGTAAATTTCAGCGGGTCCACACTCACCGCGGGTAATGGAGGATCCCAAGCCACCGCGATCAATGTTTCCGGGATCGGCGGGAGCGGATCGGGCGGATCGCACTTTGGCGTAAATATTGACACTTCTTTCGCTGTCAATCTTAGCAA
>CAYTXY010000025.1:0-14480 GCA_964441355.1 uncultured bacterium | reverse complement strand
GGGGGGGGGGCGGGGGCGTCACAGCGGGGTGCACTGCGTGCGGAGGAGGCGCCGGAGGAACAGGGGCGAGGGCGGGTGGCGGTGGAGGCGCTGGGATGGGGGGCGCTATTTTCGTCGGCAATACCGCCATCTTGCAAGTCAATGACGGGATGTCGTTTGCGGGTAATACCGCAACGGGCGGCGCTGCGGGAGCAGGCGGCGGCGCCGCAGCGGGCACAGGATTTGGCCCCGATCTCTTTATTCAATCAGGAGGGACCGTCAATTTCGTCTTGATGTCGGCAAACCTGACGATCTCGTCTGCGATCCAAAGCGATAACGGACTTGGCGGCGGGACGGGGGGCGGCATTACCTTAGCCGGCACGAAAACATTGACCCTCTCCGGCGCAAACACCTACACAGGCGGGACAACGATCACCTCCGGAACCTTGCAGATCAATAGCGACCAGTCTCTCGGCAGCGCTGCGTTTGGTGTAACGATTGCAAACGGGACTCTTCAGACGACATCGGCTTTTACGATCCCCCGCCCGATTGCTTTCACCGGAGCCGCAAACCTCGATACTCTGGGAAACAATATCACACTCTCCGGCAATCTGACGGGGGGAGGATCTTTCACGGTGTTGGATTCCTCAGGCAGCGGCTCGACGGTGACGCTCTCCGGAGCCAATAACTACAGCGGAGGGACCACCGTCGGGGCCAAAATGACCCTGAAAGGGACGACCTCCTCTCTCCAGGGCAATATCGCCCTTGCGGCCGCATCTTCCACGTTGAACTTCAACCAGACAACGAACGGTACTTATAGTGGAGTATTGAGCGGCGCCGGCAGCCTGAACATCACCGGCGGCAGCGGCACGGTGCAAATCACCGGGAACAGTCCTGGTTTTACGGGGCCAGTCACGATCGCCTCTGGCAACACCCTGCAAATCGACGGATCGCTTGCGAACAGCTCCCTTGTGACCGTCCCTTCCGGGGCAACTCTCATCGGCGCCGGCACCGTTGGAGCCACGCAAAATTCGGGAGTGATCAGCCCGGGCGATAGTGGAGGTGCGGGAACGATCCACATCAACGGCAACCTCACCTTGACGGCCACCTCGCAGCTCCAAATCGCAGTGCCTCCGAGCGGCCCGAGCGGTTTGGTGCAGGTTGCGGGGACAGCAGCCCTGAATGGGTCTGTCCTTTTCAACACCTCATCGGGCGGTTTTTTCGGATTCAACAAAAGCTATCTCTTCCTCTCATCGGCCGGGCTTGGCGGCTCGATGTTTACCAGCTTCTCCTTCACCAATCCTTCTTTCATGGGCACTGTTATCTATACCGCCAACGATGCTTTTCTCGTCTTGACGAACGCCGCGCCGTTTGCCGGCTTTCAATTCTTCACCGCGAATGAGCGCCATGTGGGCAACTATTTAGACGCATTGAATGCCGCCGGGGTCATCAACCCCGCTGTCGTCGACATCGTCAATTCGATGGACGGCTTCACCACCGCACAGGTGAATGACGCTCTCGACCAACTCCATCCCGCGATTTACAGCGCTTTAGTCGGCGAGCTTCAATCTGCGGTCGGAGGACAGATTCTCTCGCTCTTTCATCGGCGCCCCTACCTTCCCGGATGCTGCCCTCAAGATGTGCGCCTCTGGGCGACTCCTATGGGCAACTGGCTGAGACAGGGCGACCTGGGAGAACAGACGGGCTACGTTGCCCAAACCCGGGGCGTCTGCCTCGGCTTCGACGGAGCCCTTGGAGAAAATTGGAGTCTTGGAATCGGCGGTGCATGGAATGAGGCTTCCCTCTATTGGCATAGGAACCGCGGCACTGGCACCGTCCATAAATATCTAGGAGCCATTTATTCCGATTTTTTCATGGAATGCCTCTACATGCAAGCGTTCTACTGCGGCTTTTCCGCGTATGGCGGGATCGACCGAAATCGGATCGCGCGCCATATTAAATTCTCCACGAACAATCTTCACGCAAAGGGCCATTTCTCATCGCTTGATTTCGGAGGGCAAGTTTCTTCTGCTTATCTTTTCGGATCGCCTTATTGCTTCCTCTATCCCTACGCAAATGGCGATTTTTTCTTCTTCCGGGAAAAAAGAGTCAGAGAGACGGGAGCGGACGGCCTCAACCTGGAAATCAGTTCCCATGTGAGCAGCACGGTGAGATGCGAAGCGGGGCTCGGACTCCAGGTGCAAGATGCGAACTGGGCCGAGACCATCTGCGTCAGCCCGATGTTCGAAATCGGTTGGGCCATAGAGCTTCCGATCAACCGGCCGGCCTACCATTCCCGCTTTGCCGGAGAGCCTTTCGGATTCGAGGCCAAAGGATGGGACCATACCTTCCAGATGTTCACGGTCGATGCCGGGCTCAAAATCACCATCCACTGCTTTACCTTGTCGGGGGAATATAGGACCGAAATGGCTCTCGACGGCCGGGACAATTTCTGGGATCAGCGCGGCAACCTCACATTGGGATACGCCTGGTAACCAGCAGGCCTCTTTATCCCTATAATATCCTGTAAAGCATTGCGAATCAAAGATATCGATATAATCCAATTAAAATAAAATTGTTGATGTTTAATACATAATTTTGTATAATTATTGTTATTGATTAACAAAAACAGGAGTAATTATGAGCATTGTAATAAAAGAGAATACAGGTGGAGATTGTTCGATCTGCTGGCATCCGTTTTCTCCTGGCGAGAAAGAAGTGAATCATGAGAATGCAGCCCATAAAGGTTTCCATTGGAACTGCTTTCGGTTGGGACTCAAACAGCATCCTATCTGCCCCGTTGATTACCAGGAGTATGATCTAAGATCCCGGACTGAGAAGATTATAGAGTGGGTTAAGCCGGCGCTCGTTCACGCTGCAGCTGCGGCTTTTTTTGGAATAGGAGTAGGAGCAGTAGGAACAGCGGCAGCAGAAGTAGTTGGAGCTGGAGCGGTAGCCGTAGCAGGGGTGGCAGCCGTAGGCTCAGGATTAGTCGCAATAGGAGAATTAGCAACAGTCGGACGAGCAGGAGTAGCAGGAATTACAGCAGGAGCGGCAGGTGTCGCAGCATTAAAAGCAGGAGGAGTAGCGGGAGCAATAGCCGCCGGAGGAGCAATTGTAGGAACATTACTATTTTTAGGTGGCCTAGAAGTAGGAATTGGAATCGATCGGATTAGAAATTACAGTTTCGATCCCGGTCATAGCTGGGATATTCGAACGGGAATTCTTGCAGGCGGAATCTTGTGTGGAATTGGAGCAGCTGCTGGCATTGTGTCCACGCCGCTCGCCGCCATCGCAACACTTGCCTTAACCGGAGGCGCTACAGCAGCCATGTTATCTCTAGTAAGGAGCTACTAAGGATTTAAATATGAGCATGATTACTCAAACGAATCGAGGCGGGAATTGTGGGATTTGCCTGAATGAGTTCTCCTGGTGAGATAGACAATATGCTCATTTGGATCCAAATGGGCAGCCGGTAAACCATAATGGCTTCCATAAGCCTTGCTTTGAACAGATACTCAACCATCGCCGTTTCTGCCCATATGATCAGCAACCTATTGATCCACGCTTTCCGGTATCGCGTACTGAGCGGATTCTGGCAAAGCTGAACCTCGCGCTCTATAACGCAGCTTACTCTGCATCTTTTGGAATGATCATAGGAGCGATCACAGCAGGGGTAGGAGCAGCGGGAGCAATTGGAGCCGCCACAGGAACGGCAGCAGCAGTAGTAATCGGAGGCGCTGCAGCCGCAATTTTCTCTCTAGTTAGAACCTAATCTTTTCCCTGCGCCCCCCGCGTCTCTGCCCCCCGCGCTTCGCGGGCTCCGCGCTGATGCATTTCGCTCCCCTAATTAAATCAACTTCCCAGACCAGCCGAGTTTTTTGCGCAGCGTCGAGAAGTATTCGTGCCTGTGGAGGTTGACAATTTTGAATGGCTGGATCGAGCGTTGGATGGAGACGGAGTCGCCGCTTTTGAGAGGCATCGCCTCGAGGCCGTCGGCGCGCACGTCGATGGGATCGTAGGGGGAGGCGTAGCGGATTTCGATTTTCCGGTCGGCGGTGAGGACGATCGGGCGGTTAGAGATCGTGTGGGGGCAGATCGGGGTGATGACGATAGCATCAAGCATTGGGGATACGATGGGTCCTCCAGCTGCGAGCGAGTAAGCGGTCGATCCGGTGGGGGTGGCGACGATGATTCCGTCGGCAAGGAAAGTGTTGATGTAGACGTCATCGACTTGGATCGCAAGTTCGATGAGGCTGTAGTTGTTCGCGCGGTGGAAGACGATATCGTTGACAGCGCGGAGCTGGCCCCGAGGCGAACTTGCTTCTAGGGCGAGCCGTTGATCGACGGTATAGGCGCCGCTCAAAAGGTCGGAAAGGCTAGGGAAGACGTCGGCGGTAGGGACATCTGCCATAAATCCAAGGTGGCCCAAGTTGATCCCGAGGATGGGAGCGTCGAGATGGGAATATTGGTGGCTGATCCTGAGGAGCGTACCGTCGCCGCCCATGGAGATGAGGAAAGCGATCTCGCTCGGATCGATGCTGGAGAGGGGTGCGGCGCCGATCGATTTGGCTTTCTCATCTTCCGCGGCGACCTCGATCCCTTTGGATACGAGGAATTCCCGGATCTGGATCGCCAGCTCAAAGGAGTGCTTTTTCTTTTCGTTCGGAAAGAGCGCTATGATCATGAAACGAAAACTCCTGGAGTAGCCTTGCCGCGATCGATTCGGCGTCCAAGCCTAATTCTTGCATAAGTTCGGGATTGCTGCCAAATTGAACCCAGGTATCGGGGATGCCAATGTTCACAACTTCGATGTCCCGATGGCCGTTTTGGATCAGGAAGTGGTTGAATATCATCCCCAACCCGCCATTCAGGGCATGCTCTTCGATCGTCGCCGCAAAACGGTGGGTGGCGAGGAGCTCTGCAAGGGTCGCGCTATCGAGAGGCTTTACGAAAACGGGATCGACGACCGTGGCAACGATCCCTTTGGGTTGCAGGAGGTCTCTCACTTTCAAGGCTGTTTGGCAGGTGTGCCCCAGAGCAATGAGGAGAAGGTCTTTTCCGCGCGCGAGGATTTCTGCCTGGCCAGGGCTGCGCGTTTGCAGCGGCAGGTCGGACTCTTCGGTCTCCAGATTGGGGTAGCGGATCGCAGAGGGTTTGCCCCAGGAAAAACTGCTCTCGAGCAATTCTTTTAAGACGTGGCCGTCGCGCGGCTGGGCGATGATCATGTTCGGCATCGCGTTGAGGAAGCCGATATCGTAAATGCCGTGATGGGTGCTTCCGTCAGGGCCGGAAAGAAATGAGCGGTCAAGGGCGAAGACGACCGGCAGCTCCTGCATGCAGACGTCATGGAAGAGGTTGTCCAACGCCCTTTGGAGAAAGGTCGCGTAGATGCAGGCGACGACCCGCTTTTTTCCATAGGAAAGTCCGCCCGCAAACGTGACTGCATGTCCTTCAGCGATGCCGACGTCAAGACACCGCTCTGGATAGCGGAGCATGAAATCATCGAGACACGACCCGGCCGGCATCGCAGGGGTAATGCAGACAAGATCTGGGTCGCGCTCCGCCATCTTCAGGATGTGGCGGCCGAAGATCTTTGGGAAGGTCGGCTTAGTGGAAGGCGATGGGTGGATTTTGCCGCTGCAAAGGTCGAATGGCCGAACGCCATGATAGGGAGTGGGATTGGCGATCGCGATCGGCATCCCTTTTCCTTTGACGGTCATTACGTGGAGAAGGACTGGGCGGGCAGATTCCCGCAAATTCTCCAAGGAGCGGACGAGAGTTTGGATATTGTGGCCGTCGATCGGACCTACGTAGGAGAGGCCGAACTCTTCAAAGAAGGGGGCCGGGCTGACCAGGTTTTTGACCGATTCTGTGAATTTTTTTCCCAAATGCTCAAGCGTCGATCCATAACCTGGGATTTTGGAGAGAAGTTCCTGGATTTCGGAATAGAGGCGGTTGGAAAGGGGATTGCTCAGAAGTCGGCTTAAAATGTTTTTAATGTTGCCGACGTTTTTGGAGATGGACATCGCATTGTCATTGAGGATGGCGATGAAGCGGGGCAGAGGCTTGGGCACGTTGTTCAGGGCTTCCAAGGTCAGCCCGCAGGTCAGCGACGCGTCTCCGATGATCGGAATGACATGCTCTTCTCCTTGGGAGAGATCGCGGGCTTTGGCGACTCCCAAGGCAAGAGAAAGGGCCGTCCCTGCGTGCCCGGCGAAAAAATGGTCATGCTCCGATTCTTTAGGATGGGTAAATCCGCAGAGGCCCTTGTATTTGCGGATCTTGTCGAAGCGGCTGTTGCGGCCTGTCAAGAGCTTATGGGTATAGGATTGGTGGCCGACGTCGAAGATGAATTTATCGCGGGGAGAGTCGAAAACCCTGTGGAGGGCGATCGTCAGTTCCACCATGCCGAGGTTGGAAGAGAGGTGGCCCCCGTTGACCGAGAGCACCTCGATGATCCGGCTGCGGATCTCTTCAGCGAGCTCGTCGAGCTCAGTCCAAGAAAGATTCTTTAGCTCCGATGGGCAATCCGTGATCAAAAGGGGACTTCCTCTCCGGAAAAGGGGGCGGTTTTCGGTGTCTGGTCTAAGTTGAGAAGGGTCTCGCCGCCAGCCCCTTTGGAGATCGCCTCGATCTTTTGTTCGGCGGCCTTTAATTGCGTTTCGCAGTGCCGCATGAGTTTTTCCCCTTTTTCAAAAAGGCCGAGCGATTCCTGAAGAGAAAGGGTTCCCGAGTTCATCTTTTCCAAAATCGCTTGAAGCTGTTCGAACGCCTTCTCGAACGTAAGGTTATCTGGGTTCATGGTGCCTTTATTTCTTTTGCCACCGCGGTGACATCGCCGTCATGCAGCCGCGCGATGAAGGGTTGGTTGGGTCTCAGATTCTTGGCTGAAAGGATAATCGAAGAGTCCTTTTCCATGAAGAGGATTGCATATCCTTTTTTGAGAAGTTGATTGGGATTGAGGGATCGGAGGTGTTCAGAGATTGCGGATAGCCTTTCTTTTTTTTGGGAGACGATCATCTTGGCGGCGGCGATCAGTCGCCCTTCCATGGGGGCGAAGCGATCGGAAAAATTTTTCACTTGCTCGCGGGGATCGAGCGCTCTTAACGCAAGGCGGGCGGAATCGAGCTGCTGCATCGGCTGGGAGAGGATCGCTTGAGGAAAGCGGAAAATCGGGTGGGTCTTAAGGGCAGAGAGCCTCTCTTTGGCATTGCCGAACTTGTGCCGGATGAATTGCCTGCCCGCAAGGCTCGCGCTCGAGAGCGCTGCAAGGAGGTTGGCTTGCTCGGCAACCACGATCTCCGCCGCGGCGGAGGGAGTGGGAGCGCGCACATCGGCGACCCAGTCGGCAATCGTAAAGTCGGTCTCGTGGCCGACCGCCGAGATGATCGGGATCTTCGATTCGAAAATCGCCTTTGCCACGATCTCTTCGTTGAACGCCCAGAGATCTTCGATGCTCCCGCCCCCTCTGGCTACGATCATGACATCGACGAGAGACATCTTGTTGAATTCGGCAATGGCGCCGGCGATCTCTTGCGGCGCCCTCTCGCCTTGGACCCGCACCGGGTTCAAGAGTAAATGAAAATTTGGAAATCGCCTCATGAGCACATTCAAGATGTCCTTGATGACTGCCCCGGTGGGGCTCGTCACGACCCCGATCCGTTTTGGAAATTTCGGCAGCGGTTTTTTTTTATCCGCGTCGAACCATCCCCGCAGGCGGATCTCCTCTTTGAGCTGATGGAATTTTAAGAGCCACTCGCCCATGCCGAGGAACTGGAGCTCCCGGATGATGATCTGGTACTGGCCGCGAGGCGCATAGAGGCTGAGCTCGCCGGTTGCGATCACCTGGTCGCCGTCTTTCGGCATCCTGGAGAGGCGGGCTGCGCTCCCGCGGAAGAGGACGGCCGATACCTGGGCGCCCGCGTCTTTCATGCTAAAATAGAGATGGCCTGAGGATTGGAGCTTGAAGTTGCTGATCTCCCCTTTGACCGAGAGGCCGCGGAAATTCGGCTCGAGGACCGATTTGATCGCGGCGGTCAGTTCGGATACCGTCAAAATTTGCATAGCACGAGTTTCAATGAAGCCGTTATAAAATGCAATCTTCCTTGCCAATAGGATCAGCTTCCGTTACTCTTATAGGAGTTTTTGAGTAGGAAGATGGCGCGAGAAAGGGGAAAAAATCCGACTGTGATCGGCAACTGGAAGATGCATAAAACGGCCCGAGAAGCGGTCGATTTCATCGAAGCGATTCTTCCCTTGGTCGAAGGGTGTCAAGTCAACCTTTTCCTTGCCGTTCCGTTTACCTCGATCCAAGCTGCGGCCCAGGCAGCGAGAAACACTCCCGTAGTCATCGGCGCCCAGAATATGCACGATGCGCGGGAAGGGGCCTTTACCGGGGAAATCGCCAGCCTCATGCTCAAAGAAGCGGGAGCCGCGTTTGCGATCTTGGGCCATTCGGAAAGGCGCGCACTCTTTGGCGAAGGGGATGAGATGGTCCAGAGGAAGGTCATGCGGGCGCTCTCCGACGATTTAACTCCCGTCCTTTGCATTGGGGAGACGCTCGAGGAGAGGGAAGCGGGCAAGACGGAAAAGGTTTTAAAAAAGCAGCTCTCTGCCGTTCACGGGGTCGGAAAAGGGGATGCGGGGAAAATCATCCTGGCCTACGAGCCTGTTTGGGCGATCGGGACAGGCAAGCCGGCCACTCCTGAAACTGCTCAAGGGACGCACGCTGCGATCCGCTCCGAGCTGACCCATTTATTCGGAAAGCAGACCGCAAACCTCATCTCGATCCTTTACGGCGGATCGGTCAACAAAGAAAACGCCCCTCATTTTATGGCCAAGGGCGATATCGACGGCCTTCTTGTCGGAGGCGCTGCCCTCGACCCACAGTCGCTTGCCGCCATCGTCAAACAAACAACTGAGAAAAAAGCATGACCCTTTTATTTTATCTTCTCCTTTTCCTTTTCCTCCTCGTTTCCGTCATCCTCTGCTTTGTGATCTTGATCCAAGAAGCGAAAAGCTTAGGGTTGGGGGCCTCTTTTGGCGGCGACACGAGCGATTCGCTCTTCGGGACCTCGACGGCGGAGGTCTTGAAAAGGTTCACGGCCATCCTCTCGGGCGCCTTCCTGATCGGCTGCCTTCTCCTCTCCCTTTGGAGCGGAAGCCTGGGACGGAGAGCTGAAAGGAGCTTCAGCCCCATCGAAATCCCGCAGTCAAAGCCCGAAACTCCTGAATGAAGCTTCGCCTCCGCTACTATGGCGATCCCGTCTTGAGAACCAAGGCAAAGGCCATCGCTGAGATCACTCCCGAAATCATTCAGCTGAGCTCCGAGATGATCACGCTGATGATCGAGCATAATGGCGTCGGCCTCGCCGGTCCGCAAGTGGGCAAGCTCCTCCGCATTTATGTTTTCCGCGACGAGTGGCTCAATGCGAATGGGCAATATGAGCTAGGGAGCCCCCAGGTTGCCATCAATCCGGTCCTTTCCTCCCCATCCAAAGAGACGGAAACGATGCTGGAAGGATGCTTGTCCCTCCCTAACCTCCACATTAAAGTGAGCCGCCCGAAGAAGATCCATATCCGCTATCAGAATCTGAAAGGGGAATTCCTAGAACAAGACCTCTAAGGGTTTATCGCCCGCGTCAACATGCACGAGAACGACCACCTGAACGGCGTCCTCCATGTCGACCGGGCCAGCCCCAAAGACCGGAGGGAGATCGAGCCGGAGTTGCAGAAAATCAAACAAAAATATTCGCAATAGATCGAATGCGCTGCGCAGGTGTAAATTCCGGTCCAGAATTTCATGCGCTCGATCATATCGCCCCCCTCGCCGCGGCGCTCGGCATGCCGCTGATCACGACCGAAGAGCGGAATTTCGAATTAGCCAGGCGCTATTACCCTCAAGTAGAAGTTCGGCACATGCCCGATCTGGAATCGCAATTCTCTCATCTGGCCCAAGAGTTCGACGCCCTCTTCGAATGTAAATACTGGGCGCCTCATCTCAAACCGCTTTTCCAAGAGCTTTATGGAAAAAAGATGCGCCTTGTCTTTTGTCCCCATGGGCAATCGGACAAAGGATTGATCGCCCCCCTTTTAGCTCCCTACGCGGGGCAAGATACGGTTCTGCTCTACGGCGATCTCCACATCCAAATGTTGAAAGACCTCGAAATCTGGCCAAAGCTCTCGAACTTTGCGATCGTTGGCAACTACCGGCTCTCATTTTATCAAAAATACAAGTCATTTTATGACGCTCTCGTAGAGAGGGAAGTTCCGCTTTGCAAAAAAAATCGAACCCTCCTTTACGCCCCTACCTGGCAAGACGGCGAGAGGGGAAGCTCCTTTTTTCGATACGGGCCAAAGATCCTTTCTGAACTCCCAACCGAGTGGAACCTGATCGTGAAGGTCCATCCGCTCTTAGAGCAAAGGGATCCGGCCCATTTCTATTCGATTGCAGCCCAATTGGAGAAAAAGCCGAACGCGATCCTCATCCATGAATTTCCTCTAGTCTACCCGCTCCTATCCATTGCGGACGCCTATCTCGGGGACTCTTCGTCTGTCGGCTATGACTTTCTATCTTTCGAGAGGCCGATCTTTTTTCTTGCCTCAGGCCAGCCGGCAAGGCTTCACTCCTCCGGCCGGGTGATCGATCCGGAAAAATCGATCTATTCCCAACTCGAGGCTACGAGCCCGTTTAAAGAAGAGCAAAGAGCCCTTTACACTTATGCTTTTGGCCAGCCTATCGACGAAGAGACTTTGCGCGTCCGCATAGAACGCGTGCTTTTATTCACAAGCGGTTAAGACCACGTCTTTTTCCAATCCTCATATTCAGAAGGGCGGAGCCCGAACCGGGCGAGGTTGCCCTCATGAAGGCTCCTAAGTTCAACCTCGACCGTCTCAACAAATCTCGAAAAATCTTCTTTGGGTATTTATATGGCGCGATTCCCTTATTGCGCCACATTTTGGCGCGATTCTCATATCGTGCCACTTTTGATGGAGCTTGAAAGTGGCTAAAAAGGTCGACTGCTATTTTGCTCTTCATACCCCAATTATCGCAAGCAATTTAAAATCAATTGTTTATAATAAATCCAAAAATATATTTATAATTATCAACAATGATTTTGAATATTAACAATAAATTGAGTTAAAAAATGTCAAATATAACAAAAATAGGTCTGGGCGTTTGTATTACAGGGATTGCGGCTGCGGCTCTTGGAACCAATCCTCTTACTCTTTCTTTTTTAGGACTCATAGCTGCCGGTCAAGCTATTACACGTGGGTCGGATCTTGGCAAATGGTGCTGCCGACGTTTTGATTCCGATGAGGACCACATGCGAGCGCAAGTTCAGAAATTGCCAATAACTCTGCGGCTAGCCAATCAAACTCTGCGGCTAATAGTCTTACCTCTGCGGCTAATAGTCAAACCAGATGGGAATCTTCCTCCATCGATAAGCGCAAACATCCCACCATGTTCAACCGATGGGGACAGTACGAGCGCAACTTCAGAAATTGCAATTCCCAATCAGACTCAGAACCATACTGGCCCAGATTATCTAAGCACCCTTCCTCGAGAGCTTTGTGTAAATATTCAATCATTTTCAAATGATGTGTATCGTAAATCTATGAGTTACACATGCAAAAGATTGCATGAGATAGATGACCCTGAATTAGCAGATTGGATAGCAGATCAAAGGTGGCTCGAATCCAAGAAAAGAGTCACATTAGCAGAGTTAAGAGAGCGGGCGCCTGGTCTTGTAAGCAATCACTCCTTCGAGCTTGTATTGGACAATACAATCACTGATGATGAGCTATTAGAAATTGTTAAAAGATTTCACAATATAAGCGCTATCGACGCTGCTTCTTTTGGCTTCTTTAACCAATCTAACGAGACTTTTTCTACCAGAAGGGAACAATCTTGGAGAGGAGGTATTGCGAGTATTGCCGCATTTGACGAGGTTGTCAAGTGACTGCTTTCTGGATAAGGAAAGAACCGACAAAACAGAATACGCCGCATGGATCGACCGTCAGATTTCAGAACTACGAGAGATGAAAGAGGGTTATGAGCAAAGGGCTTTGCATAATGAATACCTTGCACAGCGTCTGTTCAAGGATGAAGCGAACCTAGAAATACACTACCCCTTAATACACACCATACCTCAGGCAAGAGTGCATCTTGAACTGGCGGATAAAATCCGGGTAAAAGCCGATCGAGTGCAGCAAGAAATTGACCGGCTTAAGATTGAAAGAGGCAAACTCCTGAAGTCTGGATAGTGTAATCACAAAACAAACTAGATCGAAAAACGCAAACGTTCACGGGATTACTTTGGATTACAGATCCTAACCGCGACTTGTTCGTGGAAAGCGTTGTAGGCGATGTACTCAGGCTGGAATCCGTACTTTTCCAAAAATTCCTCAAAGGCCTTGAGTTCGTGATTGCGGAAATTCGGATAGTTGTAGAACTCGTCAAATAAAATGACCGTCCCGCCCACCATCTTCGGCCCAAGAAGATCGAGGCCTTGCGCTGTCGATTCATAAATGTCGCAATCGACATGGAGGAAGGCGATGGGCTCGTCCTGGAGCTCAACGAACTTTGGCAGCGTCTCCGAAAACCAACCCTTTTTCAATTCCACATTGAGCAAAAAGGAAGGGAGGGGTTCTCCTTTTGGCCAGGCAAATAGATTTCCTGGGATGAGAAGGTCGCCTTTATCCCAGTCGATGGGAAGCCCCTGATAGGAGTCGAAGGTGTAGATGGTTTTCCTTGAGTTGAGCGCGGCGAGGAAATTCGCCGTCCTCCCCTTGTAGGTGCCGAGTTCGACAAAGAGCCCGTCTACTGCGACTTGATCGGAGGCAAAGCGAAAGATCTCGGCATCCGATTCAAAGGCCCTCGCATTGGTGAGCGTTGTCTTGACGAAAGCCGCGGCTTCGGCATCTGCCTGGAAGTGCCTGTTATCCGGGCTGGTGTGAAGCACTTGGTTGCCATCGAGGCCGAAGCCCGAGCCGTTGAAGAGGGAAAGGGGCTCTTTCATTCCAGCCGCGCTAGCCCTTTTTGCCGGCTCTTTTCGAACATGAATTTGAAGAGGATGAGAGAGAGGGTCAGATAGACCGCGTTGAGGCCCATGCTGATCCAGAAATAGGAAAACGGGCAGCATCCGGTGGCGAGGATTTCCCGCATCCCTTGGAAGATATAGGTCGTGGGCAGGCACCAAGCAATCGCCCTTGCCCAAACGGGCAGAACGTCGAGGGGATAAAAGACGGCGCTGAAAGGGGCGAAAATGAAGGCGATCATCCAGGCGAGCATCTCGATCTTGTGGCCCCAGTAAATGATGGCAGAGGACGAGAGAAAGCTGATCGTCCATCCGAAAATGATGAGTGAGGCGGCAAACGGGATAAAGGCCCAGCCGATGGAAAAGACGTTGAGAGAGTAGAGGAGAAAGACGACGATCCCGCCAAAAGAAATCGTGATCATCAATTTGGCCAGGCTCAAGAGGAGCATGCCCGCAATCCATTCGGAAATTTTCAAAGGGGTCGAGAAGAGGTTGACGAGATTGCGCTGCCAAAACTCTTGCAGCAGGTTGACCGAGATATCGACCGACCCCCGCCACGCGATCTGCCAGAAAATCAGCCCCGTCATCAAAATGAGGGGGAGGTTATTGATGTCGCTTGTCCGTTGGATCCAAACGGAGGTCAGCCCCCAAATCAGGATGTCGACAAACGGCCAGTAAAAGATATCGGAGAGTTGGTGAAGCCCTTTTTTCGCGACGTAAAAGTAGCGGCAATAAACGCCTATGATTCTGGACCAGCTCATCGGTTTTTCTCCGCGATTTTCAAGAAATAGGCTTCCAGGGACGGCTCTTTGATTTGAATGCTTGCGTAAGAGACGCCATCCTGCATGAGACCGTTGAGAAACGGCGGGATGTCCTTTTCATCGAGAGAAAGTTCGATGACCCGGTGTTCGAGGGTGTATTGAACCCCTCTTTTTTCGGCCGAAGCGATCGTCCGTTTCATCCCATCGGTGATGGTCAGGCGGAGCTGGTAAGAGGAGACGCTCTTGGCCAGGTTGTCGGGAAGGTCGTCGGCGATCACCGATCCGTTTTTCAAAAAAATCGCCCGGTCGCAAAGTTCGGCGACCTCTTCCATCTTGTGAGAAGTAAAGAGGATCGAAAGCCCTGTTTTTTCCCTCTGTTCCAAAAGGAATTTACAGACGTCGAGCGACACGTCGGGGTCGAGCGATGCCGTCGGCTCGTCGAGGAGAACCACTTTGGGCTCGGTAAAGAACGCTTTCACGAGCATGAGGCGCGTGACTTGACCGGCCGATAGCGAGGAGACGGGCTTGTCTTTTTTGTCATAGATGCCAAACAGTTTAAGAAGAGGCGTCGTCTTCGACTCGATGTCGGCAACGCTATAAAATTTGCCGAAACAGTGGAGATTTTCCGAAACGGTCAAAATGTAGGGAAGGCTCGTATAGGTGCTGGCAAACGAGACATCTTGCATGATCTCGGAGC
>CAYTXY010000024.1:0-14514 GCA_964441355.1 uncultured bacterium | reverse complement strand
CAAAATGGCATATCTTGTTTTGTTGACCGATTTCATAAAAATACCTAGTTTCTGGGTATTTTAAGAAACGGGCGATTTTCCAACAATACAAATCAATTCTTGAGTAGAAGGGCTCAGGAGGAGTTCTTCAATAAAATTATTTGTTGCTTTTTGACAGTGGAGGAGGAAATCCCATGCCTCTTTATTTCAGCGAGGAGCTCTTCGCATTGGATCTTTCGGACCGTGTAAAATATCGGTTTCTTTGCTCTTAACGTCATTCGTTATTTCAGCGCGGAGGCGAGGCAAAGAGGCTGGGTGATTTTTTTGAAGATAAGAGATCATATGCTCTCGGATGGCGCATCGCAAATCAAAGGAGGCTTCGGAATTGGGAGAGCTGGTCAAGATCCGAATTTCCATTGTATGTTCTGTGGTGTTTGTCACTTGGACCCCTTTGACTTTTCCATCCCACAAACGGTTTTTTTCCAAGAATCGATCCAATTCCTCTCGAATGAGTGCGACAGGGCAAGCGTAGTCGACATAGAGCATGACCGATCCTAAAATATCTGCTGTTTTTTGCGTCCAATTTTGAAAAACATGGTCTGTGAAATAGGTGATGGGAACGATCAGCCTTCGGAGATCCCAGAGTTTGACGATCACATAGGTGAGGTGGAGTTCTTCGATTCTGCCCCATTCCCCATCTACGACAACCACATCCTCTACCCGGATGGGCTGAGCGAGCGCAATTTGAAGGCCAGCAAAAAAAGTGCTCATGGTTTTCTGTGCGGCAAGTCCAATGAGAATGCTCAATATCCCAGCTGAGGCTAGCAAGTGGATTCCCTGGGAGCGGACCGACTCAAAAGTGAACAGAATGCCGCTGATGCTCAAGAAAATGGCAAAAACAACGGCAAGGCGTTGCAAAACCCTAATTCGAGTATGGACTTGACGGGCTCGATAATTGTCTTTTCGTTGGATATCAAAATGTTCAAGAAGAAGAGAAGAGACGAGATAGATCACCTTGATCAGTAGCCAACCCAAGCAAATGAACGCCAAGATTGAATAGATCTGCAGAGCGGTGGAATGAGTGATCCACTGGGGCCTAAGAGACTGATAAACGATATAGAGTGCAGCTATCAGAAGAAATAGCTGCACTGGGCCTCGTATATTTCGTAGAATGATTTTAAAATTTCCTTTCATTCTGTCTTATTTAACCACAATGAGTCCAATCGTTGTTTTTGCATCTGGTTCATGACCCTCAGAATCTAGCCACTCACTAAAAGCGGGCAACTTGAAAATGATCTTCGCTGGTCTGAAACGAATTTCATAGATCCCTCTTGTTTCTGGCGCGACAAGGGTAAATTCTTCCTTCGTTTTTCCGTCGGCTAATCCCTCGCTCCCGATCACGACTTGAGGGCCCAAGCCTTTAAGACCTATGACAATCTCGTAGTGGCCAAAAAATGTGGATTTATCAGGGTCAAATGCACATTTCACCTCGGCCGCGATTGTTTGCCCAGGAGCCGCCACAATCGCTTTCGAATGCCCATTCAGCTTTAAATGTCCTACAGTGACGGGCCCTGAGGTTGCTTCTGTCTGAATGATCCCTTTCCAAGGATAATGATCTAAGTAATCTTGAATCGCAGCGAAATTGCCTTCAAGCTTATCGATTCCATTCTTAAGAGCCTCCGTAGCGTTATCAATATACTCCTTAACTTTATCCCCTATCGAATCTGACCATCCGTTGTTTGGTTGAGCAAGCCCCAACAAGATTAAAGATGCCGTTGCAAGAGAGAGAGTTTTTAGATTTCTCATAAAGACCTCCATGTCGATGAAGAGAAACAAAGAGGATAGGACGATCTATATTTTTTTCATAGCAAAGATACGTTGCGCTGAGGAATGCGGGCCTTGCTGGATTCGGTAGCAGCCATTGAACTCTCCCCCGACCTATAATAAATTATTTAATAAGTATAAATAAAATCAATTTGACATTAATTAATAAGTATATTAAAATTAGAAAGATTTTTTTAAAGGAGAAAACCATGGCCATTAATCCATTGAGACATCCCATTTGTCCCTTCCCAGCGCAAACTGGGATCGCGGCAGCTGCAGTATTCGCTGGCTTGTACGTGACCGGCAGCCTGAAACATATACAAGACGCTGTATCCCGAATTTTCGACCCGCCTAAAATTAGGGTGCATGTACGTGATGATTACAGAGCGCAATGCACGCCGCGAGGCCTTAAGCCCGCGTCTGGATATGTAGCTGAAGACAAAACAATGACTTGCAATGAGCGGCTAAACCTTGCGATCCGCAACGTAGAAGCTTGTCCCGAAGCCAAAAAATTGCTAGATAAACTCGACGCAATCGACCCGATCTGCTTCCTCTGCGTTCCAAACGAACACGCACCGAATGGGGCAAAAACCTGGATGCATAACCGAACGATTACATTTTCAAAGGACCGAAAGATTCAGGAAGACCCAGGAACCACTCTTTTGGTTTATGAATTGAAAAATGCAGAGAACGAACGTGCCTTTTTAAATGCAATTGATGATGCAGCCATTGGACGATCGGACAAACATAAGTTCATTTATGAAATCGAGTCCCTGGAATATCTGTCTGCCTTAGGTCATTACGAGATTGCGACAGCCTGCAAAAAAACCAGCGGGTGGCCAGAAATCATCGTCAACGCCTTCGCCTACGCCGCCAAAAACACCTTCTCTACAGCTACAAAAGACGTGGAGCGCTGGAAAAAAACCTCGAAAACAGCTTCCCATATCAAGCCGACCGATACCTTCGAGAAGCTCTATACTCTCATGATCAACGAGAAATCCGGCCACTCAGAGTTGGTAGGTCGCACATATGATCAGATCCAGAGCCAATCCAGGAAGCGCTAGAATCAGATGCGAGATGAGATCTTTGCTCGCAACCCGTTTTGCAAAAAAGCGTGGATCTCATGCCATTTTTCTCCTGGCAATTCGGCGCCGATGTGTTCGATAATCGAACTGCCGAGCCGATGGCCGATCTCTGCGCAGAGAGGCAAGGGCAATTGACGGAGATAGCCGTAGAGGAAGCCCGCGGTGAAATAATCGCCCGCCGCCGTTGTGTCGATGACCTTTGCACTGCAGCTAGGAATATGGGTCAGCTCGCCTTGGCATCCCACTAAACACCCATCCCCTCCCATCGTTACGACAACGATTGGGCAGATCTCTTGAAGCTGCCTGCAGCCAAGGTCTGGCGGCAAACCTGTCAAAGAGCGGATCTCTGTTTCATTTCCGAACACCACATCGACATATTTTCCCAGCCATTCGAGAATTTTTTCCTTAAACTGACCAACGACGAGAAAATTGGACAAATCTAAAGAAACCGGAATTCCTGCCTCTTGCGCTAAAATGAGGCTTTGTTCGATGAAATCGGGCGCTTCCCAGAGCAAAAATGACTCCAAATGTGCCCATTTTACATTTTGGAAGTGTTCCAAAGAGGGCTTAAAATTCCAGCCGACCGCCTTATGAGAGTGGAGAAACGTTCTCTCCCCTTCCGGCGTGATCAAGCAAAGAATGCGGATCGTCTTGAAATCAGGATCTTTCACGATACCTGAGATTCCCATCTCTTGCATCTCATCGCAGTACCGCTCCCCATAAGGATCTTCTCCGACAGTGCTCATGAAAGTAGAATCCACTCCGAGCTTGGCCATCGTCCTGACGGTATTTCCCGCGCTTCCTCCCAGAGCAATTTTTGGATCCGACACCATCGCTCTCAGGACGCGATCGAACGTCTCCGGATCGCAAGGAACGCTCCCCCCTTTTTGCCCCGGGACATGCTGAGCGATAAAATCGTCGTCCACCTGGGCTATGAAGTCGATGATCGAACTTCCCACCCCCATGAAATGGGAGGGTTGGTTGGCGATGAGATGAAAAGAGAGGAAGAAAAACAAAGCAACACGATGAAACATGGTCAGCGACTCCTTAAAAAAGGGAAAGAGCGTATACTCTCGTTGTCATTATGGCAACAAGTATTTTTTTCATTTTCCTTTTCTTCTGCTTCGCCTCAATTGTCATTTACTCCTTCCTTTTAGGAATCACCCCGATGCCGAGCAGCAAAAAGGCCAAGAAAATGATTCTGAAGCTTCTCCCAAAGAATATCGAGAAGGGGGTGATCTACGAACTTGGGAGCGGATGGGGAGGTTTGGCGCTTCTTTTAGCCAAGCATTATCCCCATGCAAAAGTCATCGCCTTTGAACTATCACCTATCCCCTACTTTTACTCACGAATCGTCCAATTTCTTTTGCGAAGGACGAACTTAACATTTCAGCGTAAAAACTTCTATGGCCATACTTTTTCCGATGCGGCAGCTGTCGTTTGCTATCTTTATCCAGGCGCCATGAAAAGGCTTGGGCCCAAATTGAAAAATGAGCTGCCAGGCAAAAGCACAATTCTCAGCAATACTTTTGCTCTCGCAGGATGGGAGGGCGGCTCCCTCTTTTTCACTGACGATTGGTCAGCCACCCGAATTTACAGGTATGATCGGCAGCTCCTTAGAGAGTTGCGATATCGATGACGAACCGGTATTTCACATCGCTCTTCAGCATCCGCTCGAAGGCTTCATTGATTTTTTGGATCGGGATCAGCTCGATGTCCGCGGTCACATTGCGAGCCCCGCAGAAGTCGAGCATCTCTTGCGTTTCTTTAAGACCGCCAATGAGCGAGCCCGCAAGAGATCTTCTTTTATCAATGAGCAGAGCGATGTTAGGAGAGGGATGAGGGTGTTCGGGAAGTCCCACAAGGCACATCGTCGCATCGCGCTTCAAAAGTTCAATGAAGGGATCGAGTAGATGCGATCCGGCAACCGTATCGAGGATAAAATCGAAACTGTTTTTGAATTTCTCCATCTCTTCTTTCTTGTTGGAGAGAATCACATGGGACGCCCCGAGCTTTTTCGCATCTTGGACTTTTCCAGCCGATGTCGTGAAGAGGAACACTTCGGCTCCCATCGCGTGGGCGAGCTTGATCGCGAGATGTCCAAGGCCGCCTAGCCCAACAATGCCAACCCTCATCCCTTTGCCTACTTTCCAATGTCGCAACGGAGAATAGGTCGTGATCCCTGCGCAAAGGAGCGGGGCCGCCGCCGCCATCTGTTCTTTTTTGAATTCTTTGGGAAAATGGAAAGCGTACTTTTCTTGGACGACCATTTGCTTTGCAAAGCCTCCGCGGGTCACATTGCCTGCCTCGAGAGGATCGGGGTGGTTGAAAACAAGGACAAATCCAACATTACAGTATTGTTCGACCCCATGCTGGCAGCTTGGGCATTTTTGGCATGAGCCCACAATACAGCCGACCATCGCGAGATCCCCTGGCTTGAAGTTCTTCACTTCTTTTCCGACCTGCGTCACCTTGCCGAGAATTTCATGCCCGGGGACAACCGGAAAGACCGTATTTTTCCATTCATTCCTGGCTATGTGCAAATCAGAATGGCAAACGCCGCAATAGAGGATTTCGATCAACAGATCTTTCGGCCCCAGGCTCCGTCTTTCAAATTCAAACACGGCGAGAGGACTTGTGGCTGTCTTAGCTGCATAGCCTTTTGTTTTCATGCAAACCTTCTAATGTTCAACGACAAAGGAAATTTTCGCATTGACCCTGTACTTTGTAATTTTATTGTTCTCCACATGCCCGTGAATCCATTTCACATCGATCTGCTTGATGTTCTTAAGGGTTTTCGCAGCTTCCATAACCCCAGAATTCATCGCGTCTTCAATGCTCTTTCCTTCGCATGATACTTCGATCACTTTGACAATAGACATGAATCCACCTCCGTTTACCCTTCTTTTAATAGTATTTTGAGTTATACTCAAACAACTTGATAAATCGGCTGGGTCCTTCCATGAAACATCCCCGCGTTGGCATAGCCTGTGTGGTTCAAAAGGAAGGAAAAGTCCTCCTTGGTCAAAGGCAAGGATCCCATGGCATGGGTTCATGGGCGCCGCCTGGCGGGCATCTCGAATTTGGGGAAAGTGTGGAAGCCTGCGCCTCGCGCGAGCTCCTTGAAGAGACTGGTCTAAAACCCCTTTCCTTGAAGCTTGGCCCTTGGGTAGAAAATCTCATGGAAAACGGCGAGAAACACTACATCACCCTCTTTGTTTTCATAGAGAGCTTCGAAGGCGAGCCCGCAATACTTGAACCCGATAAATGCAAAGGCTGGGAATGGTTCGCGATTGAAAGCCTCCCCCACCCCCTCTTCTCGCCGATCTTAACCGCGCTATCTATTGATCCCAATCTATTTAAACAACCTTCTAGTAGCTATTCGTAGAGTTTTCTTAACAACTCTTTGCCTTCGTTCCACTCGCCCACATCGGAATCGCTTCCGATATGCCCTTTATTCCCGACATTGACGAACTCGCTGCCAAGGCGGGAGGCAAAGGTTCGGGCCTTCTCGAGAGAGACAAAAGGATCGTTCGAACTGGTGACGAGGATGCTGGGAAAAGGTAGCTTCTTCAAAGGCAGAGGATCAAAACCTTTGATCCCTAAAGCTCGATAGGCAACGGAGTCGGGATCCGGGAGAGCCACAAGAAAGGCCCCCTTAATTTTCCCGATGGACTCTTTGCCTCGGTTGCTGCTCGCCCAATGAACGATCGCTGTGCTGCCCAGACTATGACCCACTAGCACCACCGGCAGCGCCGCAGTTCGGATCGAGGCATCCAAAGCTTGAACCCATGCGTCTCGGTTAGGGTTGATCCAGTCCTCTTGCATGACTTTGATCGAATTGGGGAAAGCCGTAGTTCAAGCGAGCTGCCAATGGCCGGGTCCTGAATCGGCGTATCCTGCGGAAATGAGGAGCGTGAATTGATCCTTCGTCATCCATTTCATCGTAAACTTTCAACGAAAAAATTAACAGGGCGGCTCGCACTTTTAAGAGTGCCGGCAATGAGCAATCCCAATGATCTCTGTGCTGGACAAAAAATAAATTCATAATGCGTAACAGTCTGGTTCTAAACACGCAAAACACGAGAGTAGTCGCCTGAATTTTTTCAAACTTATCATCCCAAAAATCGCCCTGCGGATCAAATTTAGCCCCTCTCTAAAGAGACTTCTCGCCTTTCTTCCGTGAGTCTTGACCTCTATCGCCTGTATCTGGTCCTGGATATCTCCCGTTCGATATGCCCAGCAGAATGCGATCGCCAGGACAAATATCACCTTCTCAATTTTGTCCGGATCGGTGATGTGAGTATCTTCCATGTGGAATCCTCGGGTCTTTAAACAACCGAACATCGTTTCGATTTCCCAGCGCCTCCTATACATCCTTAGCGCCTCTTCGAATGGGAAGTCCGAGACGACGATCATTTGCTCCTTGGCGCCTTTTCTCTTTTCTATCGAAACATAGAGGGAAAACCCCCACAGGTTAACGGGATAGTTTATCACTTTTTTCCGTGAGAGCCACTTCCGTAAGCGTCCTATTGGAAGTTTGCCATTCTCTCCAAGTTCCAGCACTGAATTCTGTTTGACCCTGATGATGAAGGGGATCTTCTCTTCGATCAGGAAGCGGAACCACTGTGTTCCTACGAACTCGCGATCAGCGAGGAGTACCTCGATCCTACCGATCCCGAGGCGTTCCACAACCCGCTTTAAGAGATCAATCCGGTCGTCCGCGCATGAGTTGCCTTCCAGACTCAGCACAACCAAGAATAGTGGGATACTGATGCCCTTGTAGGCGATTGAGAGCATTAAGATATTGATGGGAGTTTTTCCCCATTTCCAGTTCGTGCGATCGAGGATGAGAGTGCACTTATTGCCCAGAGGGAACAGGCGGAAAATCAGAAGTACGATTCTACTCATGTCAAGGGAGAAACTGGTGAAGAATCGACAGACTCTACGATACGATGACGCTTCCTTGGCCTCCGACTTAAAAGCCGAGGCAATTTGGGTTAGGTTAATGGTCCTGACAACGAACAGGGCCTGGATAAGCTGCCCTAGACAATCGAGACGGCACTTGTGCCAATTGAAAAAGTGGGATAGAATTCCTCGCAACTCGCTGATATGCTTCATTTATACCTCGCTGTTTGAAACTCAACGAGATATGATCGCTCTTCAGCGGGTTTTCTTCTTCAAGTTATTTTTTGCCCACAGAGAAAAGTTTTTAGTAGACTTGAAAAATATTAACGGTATTTATATAATATAGCCATAATATAAGGAAAGAGCCGTTATGTATACTTTTCATATTCTAGGATGGGAAATCACATACACTCCTCCCTTCGCTGATCCAGCTCCTCAAGAAGTCGAAAATGCTAAACCCAAAGACATCTTGTTGAATTTGACTTGGAGACGAGGGTGTTACAATTTGTCCAATCCCGAGAGAGCGAAAGCGGCGCAAGACTATGTTACACAGTATACCTTCAAAGAAAGTCTAAAATACCTGTTTGTTGTGGACCCAAGATTTGGAGAAGCCCCCGCAGGCAGGGCCACTCTTACTGCGTATCTCTGTAATGACTCTCTGACTAAAGACGCGTTGAGTTGCTACAAAGTAGACAGCGTATTTCGAAACAAAGTGCACAATCTTGGCAAGCAGGTCGTGCCTCAAACAGAATTCAACCATCTGTATCAAGAATACAAACTTTCTCGAGTTTCAGATCAAACTGGCACTGCAACTGCGCGACATAGTTGTTACGACAGGCAGTCTCCCAAATAGCTATACCGCACCCACCCAAAAAATGTGAATCTGCCCACTTTACCCAAAAAATGATACATCTTTGGGGATCCCTCGGGCAGCCAATGAATTGGAGACCCGCCTGCATCGCTAAACTTTTCAAGTTTAGCTGCTTCGGCGCCGACTTCGTCAGCGTTGTTTGTGTTTTGTCCAGTACAGAGCCCAATGATAAAGAAATTATTTTTTAAGTAATTGACTTTAAATATGTTTTATTCTATCCTATCTCATATTTTTTATGGAGGAATATGCCAACATCAGTAAATTCGAATCAAAAAAACTCTTTCACTCAAGCGTCCGAATCCTTTGGATGGCTCGTGGGCACTACCCCTTCGATCGTAGGCAAGTTCGCTTTGGTTCTGAGCCCAAACATCATCGGGCTGGCGGCCAGTTCCTACGTATTATCCCGTCTGGTAAATATCCCCATGAGGCAAGCCGTTCCCGCTCACCTTCTTTCATGGGGCGCGGGATGCTCCGCAAGCCTCATTACAGTGCTTTTTGTTGGGTTGTTGGCCCAGTCAAGAGCAAGTGTTGCAAGTAGAAAAGACACCCTAACAGTCAACGCACAGGGTAGTTTGGTTGGGACGGTCACGGGAGCTAATTTTAAAAAAGAAGTGCTCCAATCGAAAATGCCCGTCGTTGTAGACGCCTATGCCAATTGGTGCCCGCCGTGCAAGGCTGTAGCGCCCATTTTTGCGAGCTTAAGCTCGGAGATGAAAGGCAAAGTCAAGTTCGTGAAATTCAATGTCGACGAAGAAAGGTCGCTGGCCAAGGATCTCAACATCGAAGCGATGCCCACCTTCCTCTTTTATAAAAATGGCGAATGTGTAGGAAAACATACCGGGGCCATGGACAAAGATGGTTTCAGAGCGAAATTTGGCAACTACTTTGTATGACCATTAGTTATTATCCGCTCCATTTTTTAAAAAGCGAAGGGGTCTATTACGATCGGACCCAACGCTCTTCCCTTTCTCGAACGGTGCAGTTTGCAGCAACGCTCGCGCTCGAGCTTTTTCAAAATGGGATGAAATGGGGGGCCAATGCCCTGATTTGGATGGCAAACCGCCAAGCTTCGATACAGAAGGAGGGGCGCGTGGTCGTCATTGGGTCAGGGCCTGCGGGCTACACCGCGGCGTTTTATTTGGCACGGGCGGGGTTAAAGCCTTTGGTGGTACAGGGCTCTATGTCGGGCGGCCAACTGATGACGACCGAACTCGTGGAGAATTTCCCCGGGTTTCCGAACGGGATTCTCGGTCCCCGCTTGATGGGGGATATCTCCGCCCAGGCGAAAAGGTTCGGCGCCGAAATGGTGGAAGTGGATGCGACCGGGATCGATCTCTCCAGGTACCCCTATACGGTGGAAACCCCCAACGGCTCTGTCGCCGCCAAAGCCATCGTGATCGCAACAGGCGCCTCTGCCAAACGCCTTGACGCCCCTGGGATGAGAGACGGCGAATTTTGGCAAAAGGGAGTATCCACCTGCGCCGTTTGCGACGGCCCGCTTCCTGTGTTTCAAAACCAGCCTCTTTTTGTGATCGGCGGGGGCGACTCCGCCCTTGAGGAAGCGATGTTTCTCTCCAAATTTGCGAGCAAAGTCTTCGTGGTCCACCGCCGAGGCAAGCTCCGCGCCTCGCAGATTTTGATCGATAGGGCGCTGAAGAACCCAAAGATCGAAATTCTCTACAACCGCGTCGTTGCGGAGGTACGCGGGACAAAGTCGGTGGAAGCCATTGTATTAAAAAATAGCGAAGGGCAAAGGGAGAAACGTACCGCGCGCGGAGTCTTTATAGCCATCGGGCATACGCCCAATACCCAATTTCTCAACAACCAACTAGAAACCGACTCTCAAGGGTACATCCGAGTGGAACGAGGGTCGGCCAAAACCAGCATGCCTGGCGTCTTTGCCTGCGGAGATGTCCAAGATCCCCATTACAGGCAAGCGGTCACTGCCACCGGCACCGGCACCGGCTGCATGGCTGCAACCGATGCGGTTCACTTTCTCTCCGAGAATTCTTACTCGTAAAATCCGTAATAGGTCAAATAGGCTCCCAGCACGATCAGGATGAGTGAAATGAGGGGCAGCCACACGATCATTTTAGAAATGCACTTTTTTACGAAAACTGGGAAGGCAAATCGCACTATCCCTTTGAGGATCAAGAGGTATCCTAAGAGTGTAATTAATCCTCTCCAGCTGACTTCCCAGATCGCGTGATCGATGACGATCACCAAACCGAAAAGGAGGCTGATCTCTCCTGAAACGGCCAAGAGGCCCTTCGAGGCGCCCATCTCCCTGGCCAATGCCGCGGTATGCTGTCTTCCCCAGAGACACAAAATGCCATAAATCAAGAAATAGAGACCGAGTAATTTTGCTAAAAATAATGAGGTGTCCATGACGCTCCTATTTTGTCATCTATCCAACTCTCATGTATGATAACCCCCTGAAAAGATCCAGGAGAATTTGAGGTGAACTTTATTTATTCATTAATAACCAGAAACTTAAATCACATTCAGGTATCATGCCCCCTTGGTTTTTTGCCCCGGGAGAAATTATGCCATTGATTGCATCCATACGAGAATGGATCACCTGCATAACGATAGGCTATGGAAGTGTAGCGCCTGTCCACCATGACAAACTAAGTTCGTGTAATGTAAAACCTGTTGGAATTATTGAAACGAATGCGGCTAAGCATGATGCGATTCGAAAAAAAGGGTATCCAGTATGTGATACCTATGAAGAGGCTCTGCAATTAACGCCTGACTTTTGGGATATTTGTTGTCCGGTGGATGACCATGTTACGGTCATAGAAAATATCATTGCTCTAGATCCCCATGCCCGCATTATCGTCGAGAAACCCATTTGCAATTTTGAGGAGATTCCAAAATTACAAGAACTTTTGAAGAACTTTCTTGGGAAAATCGTAGTCAATGAGAATTACCTAAGTTCGGCAACGACGCAAAAAATCAAAGACCTTGCGGCAAAGCATGGGGTAGACATCAAAAATATCACCATAGAAATGGACAAAAATCGGACGCGGGATTTCATTGCCGGCAGATATGTCGATGCGAAAGGCGCCTTCTATTATGAAGGGACCCACATGCTTACGATTTTAGGTGATATAGTTAATCAATATCAGCCCAACTGGGGAAATCGCCAAAAGATATGAAGATCTCGAGGCAGGCGGAAAAAAATGGGAGCGCCAGGGATTAGCGGAGATCGAGTACGACGCTGAGGAACTTTCGATCCACCTATTTACCTCCATGAAAGGGGATATTCAGCATTCCTATCCACCATTTAATTTGAAAAATATTCCCATCGATGACACAGCCACCCGTTACCGGATCGCAGCCTTAGAGGGAGTAAGTCCGTTGGGAGAGGAAATCACAGTGGTGGGATTTTTTGAACCGATCCAAGGCTACAAGAGAAGTCAAAGCGCGGTTGCGGTAGTAAAAAACAATGAAGTCATCGAGTACGTAGGCCCCCTTGAAGACGACACCATGGGATCTCATCTAAAAAGGGCCGTCGATTTTCTTGTGGGTGCAACAGAGCGGAATCCTTGTACTCCGGAATTGGGCATTGAAATGGTCCAGGTATTGAACACCTTATCTCCCTGAGGAGTTCACTTCTCAACTGGAGCGACTTTTTTCACCTTTTGGGTGGCGATGCGGATCCCGCGGGTGTGAGCCCCTTTGACAGGCGCCTCATCGAGGGCATAACTTAATTTTTTCACCTTGCCTGCGGCAAACTGCAGTTCGACCGTTTCGCTTGGCTTGTCCGAGATGTGGAGCAGCTCGCCCTCTTCATCAAAATAGCGGTAGGGCTTGTCGAGAATGAATTTTTCGACGACGAACCGTTTGGCCCAAGCCTGCCCCGATTCTTTCATCTTGTAAATGACATTCATCACCGTTTTTTTATCGGCGACCCCTGCCCAGACGGCCTGTTCAAAATACTGCTTCTCAGGGATATTGACCACTTTGTAGGTCCCGTCTTTGTGGAAGATCAGCAGTTTGTCGAAGTTGGTGCATTGGAACTGGACGGGGCCTGAGATTTTGGTGCCGGCAAAGCCTGATTCGGGATCGAAGCCCACCTTGATCGTCTTTGTTTCGATCGCGCGGCGGTCAATCTCCTCGATCGCCTTGATCCGGGTTTTTCTGGCAAAGTCTTTCCCGAACTTTTCGATGAGACCTTGGAGGTAGTGGATAGAGAATTTCTTCACATTTTTGAGATTTTTTTCCACCTCCTGCTGCGACTCTTGGAGAAGCGCGATCTCCTCTAGGTTCTTATCGATGTCGAAGCGGGAGATGCGCCGGATCGGGATTTGAAGCAGTTTTTCCCGGTCGTCGTGTGTAGGGTCGCGGAGAAGTTGTTTTCGGAAGGGTTTGAACGCAGCTCCCAAAGTATCGTGGATCCCTTCGAGCGTCTTGACGGTCTCGATTTTCTTATAGATCCTTTCCTCGATAAATATCCTCTCGAGAGTCCGATAAAAAATCTTCTCTTGGAGCCGCTCTCTTTCGATTTCAAGCTCCCGCTTGAGAAAATGGACGAGTTTTTCCGTATTGTAGATGAGCACTTCATTGACGTCGGTCTCCCAAGGGAGGGCGTCCTTGATCACGATCACCTGAGAGTTCAGCGATACCTCGCACTCGGTAAACCCATAGAGCGCATCGAGAATCTCTTCGGCATACTGACCTCTCGGCAGCTTGATCTCGATCTCGATCGCTTCAGCCGTGTAGTCGTTGATCGCCTCGATTTTGATCTTCCCCTTCTTCGCAGCCTCGTCAATCGAACGGATCAGGCTCTCGGTCGTTGTGCCGTAGCAGATCTCCCGGATGATGAGCGTCTTCGGGTCCTTGATTTCGATTTTGGCCCGCAGCTTGACCTTGCCGCGCCCCTTTTCATATTCGCTCTTGTCCATGATTCCCCCGGTCGGGAAATCGGGAAAGATCTTGAAAGGCTTGTCCTGAAGGTAAGCGATCTGGGCCTCGAGGAGTTCTGTGAAATTATGAGGCAGGATATGGGTCGCCATCCCCACCGCGATCCCATCGGCCCCTTGCATGAGGAGCAGCGGAATCTTCGCTGGAAGGGTGACGGGCTCGAAATTCCTCCCGTCATAGGACGGGATTTTTTCGGTGATGTCGGGATTGAACAGCGTCTCGCGGGCAAGAGGAGAAAGGCGCGTTTCGATGTAGCGGGCGGCAGCCGACGGATCTCCTGTGAAGATATTGCCGAAGTTTCCCTGCCGGTCCAACAAAAAGCTTTTGTTGGCGAGCGTCACCAGCGCTTCATAAATCGGGGCGTCTCCGTGAGGATGGAGCTGCATCGCTTGACCGACGATGTTCGCCACTTTATGGAGCTTGTCATCGCCTTGCCGAAAGAGGGTTTCGAGGATCCGTCGCTGGACCGGTTTGAGACCGTCGGCCACATGGGGAATGGCCCTGTCGAGGATGACATAAGAGGCGTATTGGATGAAGTGGTCCTTCATCTGGTTTTTCAGGTCATCCATTAATCTAGGCTCACAAGATTGTTCATGATGAAGTCTTTCCTCGCTGGCGTATTCTTGCCCATGTAAAACTCGAGGGTCGGCTTGACATCGGAGAGATTTTGGACCATGACGGGTACAAGTCGGATATCTTTTGCGATAAATTGCTTGAATTCATGGGGCGAGATCTCGCCGAGCCCTTTGAAGCGGGTAATTTCAACCCCTTTCTTGAGCTCTTTGGCCGCTTTTTCTTTCTCTTCTTCCGAATAGCAATAGATGGTCTTTTCTTTATTCCTCACTTTGAATAGGGGCGTTTCCAGAATGTGAAGGTGGCCGTTCATGACGAGCCCTTCGAAATAGGTCAAAAAGAAGG